>JABDKH010000194.1 GCA_013002345.1 Rhodothermales bacterium | reverse complement strand
GGTTCTCGGGCTCCACGTACGCGCCACACTCGGCGTCGACAACAAGTTGCCGGGAGACACCGTCGATGGCCATCAACACAGGCCGGCTGCACGCCATGTAATCGAAAGTCTTATTGGAATAGACTGTCTTGAACGCATCTACCTTCTTGAGCACGGACGCTCCAATGTCGGCACCTGCAATGTACTTGAACACCTCGTCCTTGGACACCGGATCCACAAACTCGACGTTATTCAACTGAAGTTCGTGCGCTTTCTCCTGCAGCCACTCCTTTTGCATTCCCGTGCCGACGAGGACGAAGTGCACGTCATTTCTATCGATGAGGAGTCTCGCTGCCTCAAGCATCTGAATCAAGTGATTGGCTACTCCGTGTGCGCCGACATAGATAACAACCATCTTCCCGGTCCAACCCTTCTCCAGTCTAAACTGATTTCGATCGAAGTCAGCCAGAACACGATCGGAAAGCGAGAAGTCTGCCGCGTTGGGGATCATGAGAATCCTTTCGGCTGGAACGCCCTTTTCTAGCAGCCTCTCCCGAAACGCGGGCGTCAAGACATTTATGACACTGCTGTGCCGATAGAGAAACGACTCGAACCAGTAGGCCAGCCGGATGATCACAGAATTAGTGAGAACGCCCGTATCCACCGCGGACTCGGGCCAAAGATCCCGGACCTCGAACACCATGGGTACGTTCCGCAGTCGGCTAAGAAGGAAGGCCGTAATTCCGACAAAAAGCGGAGGTGACGTCACAACGATAACATCTGGCCGGCCCTCAACCTTAGCCAATCCCGCGTACAAGCTTGAGACTACAAACGACAGATACGCCCACAGCCGACCCAGAAAATTCGTGTTGTACGCCTCGGACACGTGGCAGCGAACGACGATCTGGCGTTCGGAGTATCGCTCGACCAATGTGAAACGTCTCTTATAGCGGGGCAGCTTCTTGCCAGTGTAGTAGTGCACCATACCGGCCAGCACTGTGATCTCGTGTCCGCGATCGGCCCAGACTTTTGTCATCGCATTGAAGCGTGAACCGCCGCCATCGTCCTTCTCCAGGAAGTACTGATGTATTACGAGAACCTTCATTGGATCGTGATGGTGGTTCTGATTTCGTATGTGTGCGTCGCGAATCGAATAGCCAGTCCCTGCTCCTTGGTGCCGTACACGCTTGAGTACCAGCTATCATCGAGAATCGGTTCAATCGGGCTTCCGTCGCCATCGGTTGCACTCAGAACTAGATGCTGCTCGCCGTCTTTCGGGAGGTTCCATATCTGGGTTATCGGAAGTCCTGTTGGGTGCTTGAGTACATCATGAACCTCCCAACGGGGCCCGTCCTTGTACTTGCGCACACTGCGAAACGGATGAATATTGTCGGATACGTGCCGATAGGCCCAGATCTGTCCTCGAATCTCCAGGTAATCGTCGTTTTCGATGGTCTCCACGCTGTCGCTCTGCGACCAAAAGTACCAGATGAAACGGCTGCCCTTCAGCATCTGATCATGATCTCCCAGTTGCACGGTGTTGTGCGATGCTGTTCCGCCAAAGTATCGAAGCAATTCGGGGGTTGTATTGTATTTGAAGGAGCCTGCGTCTCGTAGCCAGTTGCGACCATTGTACCACACATCAAGGTGCAAATTATCGGCCTGGAACGGTCGGTCTCGGTGGCTCCCACACCGCAGGAATGTGACACTTCTTTCGTCGCGAATCGTGAAATAGCCGCCAGCCGGGAAAGACGCAATGTCTTCTCGGGTAACCACCTTCTGTCCTCCTTCAACTGTTCCAGAGTTATACCAGTAAACGTCTTCTCTCCATGGGCCCTCGTCGTACAGATGCCGGTGATTCAATGCATAGCATAGAGCGTTCAGTTGAGGGCGATAGTCTCTGAAATCACAATCGTTCAGATCTGCAAACAGAGCTCCGTCGTTATTGCCGTAGTTCGGCAGCCTGCCGGTTTCCGAGTCCTGACAATGATATAGGAACGCAAGAGTCTTGCTAGCCCGCTCTTCAACAACAGGTGCGAGATGTTCATCGTTAAGGCGAGTGAGCGTCAGTGCCCACGTCAAAAGTTGGACCACTACTCTGTGGTAGTTCATTGAGAACTGCAGAAACGTGCCATCCTCGTAAATCTGGTATTCGACTTCCTCCTCAAACCACCGTTTCCCGCTTGCTCGCCATTCGGCTGCTTCGGGAAAGAATGGGAAGAGAAGACCACCTATGAGGAGCATCAACGTTTCAGTCAATGCGTGGTTGTTTCGAACAGCAATTCGAGAAAAGTCAATATTGCTTCTGACGTGTCGGAGTTGCCAGTAGATAGAGTTCAGGATCCGGTCAAACCGGGCCGCCGACAGCGCTGCGTGATCACGATAGTAGTAAAGTGCAAAGGTCCAGTTAAAAACGCGCAGACTGATTTCCTGACTGCAACGGAAGTTTGGCCCCCGGTTCACCGGGTTCGCGCTGATCCAACTGTCGATCTCATCGAAGACCATATCGGAGCAGTCACGATCAAAATGGTAGTCGTATCGGATGAGTAGCTGTAAGTGTGCGAATCTAGATTTCTCCCAGACGTACTTGATGTCTCCTGCTTCCGCATCCAGATCGGGAATCTCTGTCCAGTGAGACTGTGTGCTGTAACGATAGCCGGTCTCAGGATTGGTGATCCAGTCGTAGTCGGGGCCAAGTTCGTACCAGGTCGAATGGAAGAAGAGCAGATCCCCATCTTCAAATCTCCGGTATTTCTCTGCGAGATTCGGGTCTCTCGATTTCGGGATCTTCAGGTCGGACTTGCTACTGAAAAAGAAAGAAGCCGCTGTCTCTTTCCATTCTCCCAGAGAAACGAAGTTTGTATTTGGCGGGTCCGTCGGAAACTTTCGTCGGAGGAGTCCAAGTCTGGCCTCCACCTCGTACCATGCTCTGAAACGGATGTATCGCCAGCCCATGTTACGGGCAAGGTCAAGAGCTATTCGGATGCGATTCATCTATCAGGCGAGGATAAACAGAGGCGAGTATCAGGAGGATAAGCACTGAATTCGTGTATCGACTCCATTCTTGCGAAGTTCAGGGCCTGAGGGCATTGGCGGCCGGGAGGACGGCCACCACTCCAAAGTGGGTTCGCACGCGTCCCGGAACTAACGCTTAGATTGCGTGGTCGGCTGCTGCAGTTTCGAAAAGGCGGGCTACGAGCAGGACCACCTAGTCGTTCCTGATGCATTCCAGTAGCTACCAGCACGACTCGGGAACGATGCGTCGAAAAGCAATACGTGGCGCGCTTGCAGATGAACCCTCGCGTCCCTTGTTTGGACGTATCGGGTCCCGCAGGTACTGAACAGGTCTAGCGATGTCGAACAGCCAGCAAGAGAACGACGGCAGGATGGCGAAGCACATGGGCGTCGGGATCGCCATCGGCGTTGCGGTTGGCGCCGCAACCGGGGTGGCGCTGGGAAGCGTGGCGATCGGCGTTGCCGTCGGTGCGGGTGCGGGTGCGGGTGTCGCTCTCGGCGCCGGGCTGTCAAACAAGAGGTAGAATGATGACGTCGAGACTGGAGCGACTGGTACGGGGTTGGCTGATGTCGGCGAGGAAGTGGGCGCCGTTCGCTAACGAAGGCGATCCATTCAATCTCAAGTCGACAGATGCCCTGAAAGATCCCGAAGTGAGGGCCGCCCTGGACAAATGGAAGCGCGGCAAAATGACAACGGAGGAGTTTCGGCGATGGCTGGACGAAAAGTGGGAGAGCGATCATTCATGAAGCTGTTTGCATTCCTGGCGACGATGATACTGGTCGCGCCAACGGCCTCCGGACTCGATGAAAGACCGGATGGACTTGCTGGCGACAGTACCACCATACGCATCGCAACGTGGAACATCCGTTGGTTTCCAAAGGGCTGCCCGAATCCTGCGGAGTGCCCTGGTCGCCAGACGGACATCGACCTTCTCGCCGGCACGATCCACGACCTTCGACTGGATCTGATTGCTGTTCAGGAGATACTGAACGACGAACCATCCCGAGCAACAATGCATCACTTCATCCGGCAGCTTGACTCTCTGTCCGGCGGAACATGGATGGTCGATCTTCAGGATTGTGGACCACCCGAGGCGCAACGCGTCGGTTTTCTCTGGAATGCATCCGTCGTGCAGCTTTCGGAATTCGCGGACGTCGGGCAACTGAACGGCGAGTGGGAGAAATCGGGTGAAGCGTGCGAGGCAAATCTGCGACCGGGTCGATATGCGTACGTCCAGTCGGCATCGGGTGGCGTAGACTTCCATGTCTATACGGTGCACTTCGACAGCGGTCGTAAAGACAAGGACTACCAGAACCGACGTGACGCCGCGCGGCGCATCCCAACGCTGCTGTCAACGTTCCATCCCGACGACACGGATGTCATTGTTCTGGGTGATTTCAATACCATGGGAAGATCCGAACCGTCGGAGATCACAGCCGAGGCTGAGTATTCGATCTTTGACGGAGACATCACACCGGCCTACGTTCGGCCACCGATTACGCCGTTCTGTACCGAATACTATCGAGGTCGCGGGGGCGTACTGGATCACGTGATCGTTTCGGCGGGAATGCAGGAGGCCGCTCGCGATGCGACTGTCGGCGGCTACTGTGCAACAGCACAATGCGCGGACCTGGACCAGGACGATATGCCGGTCGAATACCAGAGAGTTTCGGATCACTGTCCGGTGATTCTGGAAATCGTAGACGCGGATCTGGACTAGAAAGCCCCGTCCCTAAACGACGAATGCCCGGCCAAGCCGGGCAAACGGAGCGGACTGACCGTGTAACGTGCGTATATGTTGTGTAATGAGTTACGATCTTGCCGCTACTCCTAGAAGGACGGAGGGCATTTCGCAATTCAGTTGGTGGAGATCCGAATCACCTTGCGGTGGGCATGGCGGCCGGCTGCATCAAGCCGGGCCACGTACACGCCGGCCGGTACCGGAAGTCCTGCGTCTGTTCGCCCGTCCCAGTCGATTCGAGTTACTCCAGCAGGGATGGATCGTGAAAGGAGGCGGCGAACCCGGCGCCCATCAATGTTGAGCATGTCGAGTGTGGCGTAGGTCGCGGCTTCGAGTGAAAGTTGAATCGTCGCGTTCTGTGAAAACGGATTCGGGAAGATCGACATCCCGAGCGCTCCCTGGTCGGGATCCGGTTTGTCGATGTTCGTCGAGTACGACGTGACGACGTCGATCTGATTCGGATCGGCGATTCCCATTCCCCTCTCCTGCGCCAGCCGGAGATAGTTAAGTCCATCCGGAAAAGGGTGCGTCATATCGGCTGCGATCGGATTGAAGCCGATGACCTGTGTAGCGATCGAATCGGCCGCAACCGGGTCCTTGCTCGCGATGAGCGTGTCGAAGGAGGCTGTCGCGAGGGGGCCCCACGGTCCTTCACCGCCGAGGACCGTTCTAACCGCGTCATTTACGACGAGATGGATCGGCGTAGCATGATTGAGATCCAGCACAACCCGACACAGGTTGCTCGACATGTTGCCCTCGTAGTTTCGCAGCTCGTGTATGGCGGCTCGATGTCCCTGTCCGTTGTTATACAGTCCTGAAGGAAGCGGCAGGGTGCCGACGAGGTTCTTCATCCCGTGAGTGACGCCGGCGCCATTGTGCCGCTTCGATTTAGCCAGCGAGACCACGCAGTCGAACTCGTTGAGCACTCCGTTCTGTGTGAAGTCGTCGTAAATGAACGCTCCGTCACCGACCGGACGCACCGCATAGCCGGCATAGGGCGCGACCTGATTCAGGTCCACGAAATCGGCGCCCAGCTGCCTGGCCATCGTGTAGTATCCCCAGTCGTTGTACGACTCCTGGTCGTATATCGCCTCCATGATCGTGATCTGACCTGCGCCGGCGTCACGAATCAATTCTCCGACTGCGCGCAGGACCTCAGGATGCGTCCAGAACGTCTCGCCGGGGTGCATGCCTCCGGTCTGATTGTAGAAATCCGTCGCCCACCCGTGTCCTCCTGTCAGGTTGATCTTGATGCCAACGCGGGCGCCCGGCCTCACGACATCGCCCAGGCCTCCGAGGCTGTTGAACATGGCTTCGACGGCGTCGCGGATTACGGTGCGGTCGTAACCCGTGACACGAGCGAGAGCTACGGTCGCAACATTCGTGGTATGGCCCGCCATCGCAGTGCGTGTGAGCGGTCCAGCCACCAGCATACCCGCTGTCGCAGTGGTCACGGACGAGACGAACCGTCGTCGAGACATCCGACGGCCGGGGCACATTTTGCGATGTCGTTGATGGGACATGGATCAACTCTCCAGCCTATCCGCCGGTCGACTCCAGAATATCGAAGCGGCGGCTTGTCAACGATAGTTCAGAATTCCACGGCCAGTTGACGCACGAGGAAATGTGAGGGAAAACCACGATGTCGGCTTTGCCCTTGAGTACAAGGGTCGTGACGTGATAGTCCGCGAGTATCCGCCGCGCAGCCTGGAGGGTGGAACCTGACACAGACACGTCGTCCACAAGCAATATGGATCGCACACCCGCAGGTATGGCTGGATGCCCATCGATCCTGGGCACATCATGTTGCGGCTGATTCTCGTCGTCCCGATAGTTGATCGGCATGACAATCAACCCGCAACCCAGCCGGTATGCGAGCAAACTTGCCGGGACGACTCCACCACGTCCGATGCCGATGACGAGGTCCACCTTCGGCACCTCGAGCTCCCGAATGGCCTCTGAGATACGCTCGAAACCCATATCGACTTTCATGACTCGTGTCCTGTTTGGTCTGACCGAATCCTCAGCATCAACACCGTTAGTGCTGTCAGAATGAGCAGCCCCGGAATCGCAGTCTCGACGGATGCAAGGGCAAATCCGCTAGCCGGTCTGAAGGAGGTGAACCATGGGAGTGTAGCAATCATGACGCCTGAACCTGCTTTTGCCATCACGTAAGCGAACGGTCCGGCAAGCCACAATCGAGGCCAGCTCTTCAACATCAGAAAAACCACCGCTGTGAAGAGCACGAGCTCAACGGTGAGTATTGTGACGAGGCTCAGTGCGGGGGACCCTGTCAGGAGCACGTTCAGTGCGGGAGCCAGAAGCGCTGGAATCAGACCGACGTGGAAGCGATACAGCATTACGCCCAGCAGAGGCGCGTAGAACATTGGCAGAAGCCGCGCTCCCCAGGGCACGCCTGCCGACGGTATGAGATGTATGAGAAAAGGTACTGCCGCTGCAATCCCGACCAGAGCAACGGTCTCCTTGATCATTACGCCCGTCGGGGCCCGCCGTATGGCGACGGTCAGTTCTCGTGACATCGGGGTCGACCTGTGTACTGATACTGTGCAAATGGTAGGACGCGCACGGGATATCGTCTGCGGGTGAATCCACCACATTGTCCGGCAGGGGAGGAAGAAATGAAGGGCCGACCGGCGTGACAGCGATTGACGCCGCCACTACTTTATGTCCTGTGAACGATTCAACCCTGCCAGTTACACCGGACATCAGCATGCGAGTGGCGAAGGATTTTGGATGGGAGGCGGCGCACAGGCTCCCGCACCATGCGGGCCTCTGTAGCAACCTGCATGGTCACTCATACCGCATGACGGTTGAGATGGAGGGCGAACCTGACGAACATGGCATCGTGATCGACTTTCAGGATATCAAGGCCGTCATCAAGCCGTTGATAGACGAGTGGGATCATTCGACGCTCGTATCCAAGGACGATATTGAACTGCTCGGGGCCGTCCGAAAACTGGGTGACCGGCACGTGGTCATCCCGTGCGAATCCACGGCCGAGAATCTGTGTGTCATTGTCGCAGACTACGTGCGGCACAACGGCAGCGACGTACTTGAGAAGCACGCGATCACTTCGATGCGCATTCGCATTCAAGAAACGGGCTCGTGTTTTGCCGAACACGAAGTCATGCTGACGTGACGCAACGGGCGAGCCGCGATGTGGGGAGTCGTCGCGCACGCGCGGTGTCGGGTTTTCCTTCAGCGACCGAGGAGTCGTGGTACGATCTTCCAGGTCGTCGAAATCACCTCGATCCGGGAGGCTATGCGAATGAAGAGTATACCCGACTCAATCAATCGGTTTCTGAGCGGCCAGCGCTTTGCTGTTGCAGGGGTTTCCCGCCAGTCTAACCAACCGGCAAACGCGATCTTCCGGAGACTTTCGGAGTCCGGCTACGACGTTGTTCCCGTGAACCCGAGAGCGCCGGAGGTTGAGAGTGTGTCGTGCTTTCCGACGTTGCGCGATGTCCCCGGTTCGATTGACGGTGTCGTGATCGCAACGCCGCCGGCCGCGTCGCTGGATGTGGTTCGGCAGTGTGCGGAGAAGGGTATCCCGCGAGTCTGGATACACCGCTCGTTTGGAGAAGGAAGCGTGTCTGACGAGGCGGTCGCGGAGTGCGAGGCCCATGGAATTGAGTGCATCGCGGGCGGCTGTCCAATGATGTTCTGTGAGCCTGTAGATTTCGGGCACAGGTGCATGCGGTGGTGGCTCCAGCGAAAGGGCAGCGTGCCCAGGTAATCTGTTCTGGACTACCGTGAGCGCGTTATTCGGGCCGAATCCTTTATCGGTAGATCGGTGCTTCCGATTCTTGCACAGCTTGCGTTCTACACCATCAGGCGGTGGAGGCGTTTACCGGAAGGTGGAGCCGCGCGCAGTATTCGTCTGGCTCGACGCAGATCACGCGTAACCGGTCACGGCTGCCGAACCTCGACATCCACATCTCGCTCGCCGCTCTGAGCGAGATCCAGCGTCACCATGAAGCGGTCGCCTGGTGCGAGGTCTTGGGTGAGGCCTATCAGCATGAGATGGTAGTCGCCCGGCTTCAGAACAACCGATCTTCCCGGTGCGATTGCGACCTCGTTCTGCCGGCGCATCCGCATGATACCATCCTGCATTGTGCTCCGGTGGATTTCGATTACGCGTGCGACGTCAGTGCGTGCGCCGATGAGGCTGTCCGCCAGTTGTCCCGCGTTACGCATTTCGAAATAGACGGCAGATGTAGCCGACGCGTTCGCCGTCGAATCTGCAGCTTGCTCCCCGGGCGTGATGCCCATGGAGGGTCGTGCCCAGGCGCCTTCCACCTGAATGTCGGGTTGGGGAGGGACAACCGGACCGCAAGCAGAGATCAGCAGAAGCAGTGACAGAGACAGCGTAGTGGCGGTAGAGATCCTCCACCCGGAACAGGTCCGTCGGAACGAGGTGAGTTCAGGGAATTGCATGGAGTCTGAATACGTTTGTGGTAGTCGTGTGGCTGATTCCGATGATCAGCCTTTCGCTATGAGGTAATTAAGATCCCGGGCCATCTGCTGCGGCGTCGTTTCGAACGCCCAGATCAACCGTGTGTCGCCTTCCCGGTTGAGGACCAGGACGGCAGCTGTATGGTCGACCAGATAGCCGGTCTCTGCCGATCCCTCGGCCTTCGAATGGAAGATGCCAAAGTCGGCTGCAACGGTCGCGATCTTCTCGGGCTCGCCCGTGAGCCCTACGAAGTCAGGATTGAAGTCGTGTGCGTATGCGGCGACTCGTTCCGGCGTGTCGCGCTCCGGATCCACACTCACCATGAGTACTTGCACCTCCGACGCCTGGTGGCCCAGAAGGACCATCGTCTCCCGGAGGCGCGATAGCGTGGTTGGGCAGACGTCCGGGCAGAAGGTGTAGCCGAAAAAGATCACAACGATCTTGCCGTCAAAGTCGCTCTTTCGAACTGTGCCATCGACGGACGTCAACTCGAAGTCCGGCGCGCTCATCGGAGGATCCAGGAGCGTTCCATTCAAAGCAGGGGGACCGCCAAGGATGAGAAATAGCGTGCCGATAAGGATGGCGCCAAGCAGGATGGCGACTGCGCCGAGGATGATCAGTCGTTTCATTAGGGTGTTGTCGAATAACAGCTAAACAAGTGTGCGGCCTCGTAGGCCAGGCGGGCAGATCCGGTCGCTGCCTTCGCTTCGCTGACGACGGAAAGGAGGCCGCCGACAAGGTTGTCGACAGGCGGTAAGCCATAACGATATCGAGCTCGCTCGATCCCCATTCCATCGACGATGACGAAGGTGGGATCGTAGGACACACCGCCGTCAGGATCCGGCTCATAGTACACGCCGAAGCCGTGGTTTACCGCGACCCGGATGGATGCGCTGTCGCCGGTGGCGAAAGTCCATCGCGAGAAGTCCACGTTTCGGTTTTCACCCACCGTGCGCAGGATATCGGGAGTGTCGCGCGTCGGATCGATCGTGACCGTGACGAGCCGAACGGGTACGTCGCCAAGATCTTGCTTCGCCAGCTGGTTTTGAACGTCACTCATGAGATCGTGAGTCTGGCGACGGGGGTCCTCATTAGCCGAGTAATCGAATGTGTAGAGGGTGATTGCGCCCCGGAGGTCTTCACTCGTAAACCGTTCGCCGAACTGATCCGTCAGAACCCATCCCGGCGCAAACGCGAGTCGCGGCAGTACATTCAGTCGCAGCAGCGCTCCGTATCCGACGAACGCCAGAATCAGGAGTACGACCAGTGAAACAAGACCGATTCGAACGGAAAGGCTCATGCGGGATTCGATTTGAGATAAATGTTACGACTCTCGACCACGGCGGATCGGCACCGGGTCGACATTCACCATTAATTGCCATGGGGCAAGCGTGCGTCTTTATTGGCAAGAGCTCGCACTTCGACGGTCCGTCACCTCGTCGACCTGTCGCAAGCCGAGTGATTGGATTCGGTCTGATCTTCTCTGGTGTTGGAATGTGATCGCATGACAACCTAGGCCCAATCGCTTCAGTGGTCTGTGCCTGTCATCAAGTCATTTGGTTGATGTGCAAAGAACGACCCGGGCCACATCACATTCAAATCAAGATCATGTCGGTCGAGTCAGCCTATTCGTGGGTGGCGAATCTTGTGTTACGCTTCGGTCCCGTACTCTGGTATCTCATGCTCGCCTGACTGACAGGCACTCCAACTGGTTGAGTGACTTGCATCTCAACCCGCCTATCCGTGTCGTGAACGTTCAGGGATTTGTTCGACCCGGCAATCGACCAACGATTTCTGCGAGGGCCCGCGTAAATGGTGCTGCGTCTCTCATGTCCAGATGGGACCCGTCGGGGCATGAATAGCCCCTCAGAGTTTCATGGTCTTCGAAATGTATCGTGCCCCCCTTGAATTTCGCGGCAAGTCGGTCCCAGTACCGAGCGCGCGGGTAGAGCTGGTCCTCGAGCTCCTTTATCGAGAGACTGTGGGGCAAATGGACGAACACAACATCCCCGCCTCTTGATTGAATCTCTCGAGTGGCTCTCTCCATTCGCATGAGTATTTCGTCCACCTCGTTATCGGTTGCCGCGCCACCCTCGTCGCGAACCGTTTTCGCAATCGTTTCCACCCTGTGTGGCACGTCTGCGCGCGAGAAGTCCAACTCAAGAAAACGATCCGGCCTGCGGTTCCAGTATGGCCTTTCCGGAACAAGCCACGTAGGATCACCGGTCCTCAGCGCGCGCAGAATGCCAGTGAGAATACGACTTGGCGCCAGAACTGGTTGGCGATATACCAGGAACGAGAAGTGGTTTCGAAGGCTGACTTCAGTCCTTCGAGCCGGTCTGGATGATAGATTCCTATAGGTCTCGGCATAGGTCGCGTCCAATTCTTGCGCAGGTGATGCTCCAAACTCTGCGTGAGGAGTGATACCCATGATCACAAGTCCTCGAAAGTCGTTCGATTTGGCCAGGTGTTCCAGAACTGGCAGTGCTTCGGTACCCCAGAGCGTAAGCTGAAGTGGCGGACGACCTTGAAACACCTCAGACCACGCTTGAGGGTCAATCGCGGCTTGAGCCCGAGAGGTGCCAAGAATTACGGTTGCGTCTCCGTGGGCGCGCATCAAGTTCAGCGCCCACGCTTCTTCGTCTGCGGCGGGCAAGAACGGCTGAAAGCCAACCGATCGCCACACTGCTTCCATCGTGACAAGAAAGACCGCGACGATCGTAATCGCGAGAAGCCAGACTTTAGCGGACATCGCGGGGTGACCGCAGGAGATATGGGCTGAGCGAGAATGCATGCCAACGCCGTCTCTAGAATTGGAAGTAGATGAAGGCCCGGTCGCCACCACGGACCATCGCGACGGCAATCAACATCAACGCCAGCACGGTACCGCGAATCCACCACGGCACCGAATCAGCCACTTCCTCCAGGCTTCTTTCCCGCATAAACCAGTGAACACACAACGTAAGTGCAGTAAGGATGGCAACAGCCGTCACGTTTAGAAGGCCGGTCTCCATTTGGTCCTGAGCCCCAAAGAACATCGCGCGCAGAATGTGAAGCGCTCCAGTAAAATCCGTTGCTCGGAAGAACGTCCACGTCAGGCAGGTCAGGTAGTACGTGAGTAGGCCGGCGGCTACACGTGCCAGACGCGAATGCGCCAACTGGATGTGAGACAATCTTCGGCGAAGCAACCGCTCTGCGGACAGAAAAAGTCCGTGCATCCCCCCCCAGGCGACAAAGCGCCACGCTGCGCCGTGCCATAGTCCACCGAGCAGCATGGTCAGCATCAGGTTGATGTACGTTCGACGGCGACCTCTCCGGTTCCCCCCGAGGGGTATGTACAGGTAGTCTCGAAGCCACGTCGACAGCGAAACGTGCCAGCGCCGCCAGAAGTCCGAGAAGCCAATGGCTGCGTAGGGGTAACGGAAATTCTCCGGCAGATGAAATCCGAGACACAGGGCGGCGCCTATTGCGCACGTCGAATAGCCCGCAAAATCAAAGAAGATCTGAGCTGAGAATGCGAGTGTGCCGGCCCAGGCATCAACGAAGCCGGCCTTCATCGGAGAGGCGTAGACGAGGTCGGCTACCGGTGCCATCAAGGAGTCGGCCAACACTGCTTTCTCGAATAGACCGAGCGTAAGCAACGCGAAGCCCCAACTGAGTCCGTTAGCAGTCACGCGTCGTGGCGTGAGGCACTGAGGAAGAAAATGGCTGGCGCGCACTATGGGCCCGGCAACAAGTTGGGGAAAGAACGTGACGAACAGTGCAAAGTCGAGGAATGAATTCCAGGGTTCCATCTTTCGTCGGTATACATCGATTGTGTACGACAACGTCTGAAAGGTGTAGAATGAAATCCCGATTGGAAGGAAGATCCCCAGATCTGCCGGTTGGAATTCGATGCCCAGTGTCGCTGCAAACCAGACGAAATTTTCGATCAGGAAATCACCATACTTGAAGAATCCAAGGATGCCCAGGTTTGTGACCAGGCTGACGAGAAGAAATGAGCGCCTAAATGACAGGGCAGTCGCTGCCTTGATCCTCCTGGCAGCGTACCAGTCAACCAGGGTTGATATCCAGATAAGGATGACGAAGGGAGGGTTCCACGCGGCATAGAAGAGGTAGCTGGCTACGAGAAGGTGGGCTTTCTTGAAACGCCAGGGGAGTGGCATTGCGTACACGAGCAGTACGACGCAGAAAAAAGCCACGAATGTGATCGAATTGAAGACCATGTAGCATTCCGCTTGCAGAATGCAGGCCGCACTGTTAGACGGTTGGGGGGCAATGCTTAATCGAGCGGACCCGCATTACACCTGTATCGTCAGGTTTTGCACCGGGGAAAGCTGTGTCCAGCAATAGAGGGGTCGCGGGACCGGAATCGGACGAAGTTCAATCGGCGTCAGGGCCACAGTCATTCCTCCAAAGGACACCGAGAAGCCCGGTCCCGAACCACGCACCCGCGGGGCTCTATTCTTCAGAGCATGACCGGACAGGGGCACACGGGCAGGAGTTCTTCCTCCAAACGGGTCGGGGAACCCGTGATAGACATGTCAAGACTATTTTGCCGCTTCAGCGTCCTGGCACGAAGCGACCAGTTGTCGGGAGGCTGTGCTGCCGAGTTGCCGGCGAGTTCACGTGCCGTGGGCCGGTCGGTGCTTCGCTCTCGAATCCGTAACCAAAGATCCGGATGTCCTCTCGATACACGTCCGCAACGATCTGCTGCGTTTCCTCCCTGTAGTACTGTCGAAAATCCTTCGATCGATCGCGCGTCTGATTCAGATGAATCAAAGGGGCTCCACAACGAATCGTCCTGCGAATGAACGAGTAATCCTCCTGCAGTCGTTCAAAGTATCCGACGAAGTCAATCAACAGCCTGCCATCTCCACCGGATACATAGGGGTATTGCGGCTTGAAGTGCCAGCTGGCTCGTGCGTTAACCGGGTTGAGCCACCCTCGGACAAAGCTGTCGAAGTCCGGGTACTCCGACAGATTTTGCTCAGCCCACCGCCGGTCCGTCTGTCCCGTTCCGCCCGCCTTCAGGAAAAGAAATGCTGAAACGACCCTGTCCCATGGATTGCGCACAAACGCGAACTTGAAGTATTCGGCGAATTCCTTCTTGGTGAAAACGATCTGGTACTTTCGCGCAGACGTGTGACCACCCCCTAAGTTGCCGAAGAGGCTTCGTGAGATGGAGCTGCCCGCACACTTGGGAATGTGAACAAAAACACACTTATGATCGATGAATGGCCGTAGAGAATAGTCCCCCTCGGTTTCGGTGCGCAGCTTCTGTAGATGGTTGTAGGACGAAGGATGCCGAGCCCGAAACAAGACACGGCGCACTTCGTGTGGCAGGTTCCAGAATAATGACTTGGCGAATTGTGTGGGCATTCTTGACGGCTTCTAGAGAGGCTCCTCTTGGAAGAATCGGATCAATTCTGGACGACCTAACCGTCGTGCGGATCACGTCTTGAGGCACCGAGGTTGCCCAGCTGTGGAAAAGCCTGGCCAAGATCCCGAGTGATTCCAAGGTCCCATCTGCGATCCAGGCTCCAAAGGCTAATTGCGACTCCACCGAACCCAATGAAGGTGGCGATAATCACGCCTGCCGTGGTAGCAAATGCTGCGTAGAACCCTGCAGCGAGCAGGACCCACACTGCAGCAACGGCTAGTACCGCCAGCGTAGGCGTTCCGAAGCCTTTGAACGGTCGTTCAAAAATATTCGTCATGAACCGAACTCCAATCAGGGTGGCGACAACTACAGCAGGTATCCATGCGAGCGCCGCTCCGACGACTCCCCAATTCCGGATAAAGATCCATGCGAGAGCGACCAGCAGTGAAGTCTGAACTGCCTCAATCAACGCGACCTTCGAGGGCTTGCCCACGCCCTTGAGTACGGGGCGAATACCCTCGCCAAGCAGGTAGACAATGCTGACTATTGCGAGCGCGCGGATGACGGGGACCGTCGCGCTCCACCGCGCTCCGAGGATATTCTCAACGATTCCCGGCGCGAGTGCCACTAATAGCAGCGAAGCGGGCACCAGCAGCGCGAATGTCGCAAGCATTACGGAACGGAAGGTCCTTACGACTCTTTCTTTGCTGGCCTGAAGACGCGCGTATAACGGAAAAGTCACGCTGGCAATAACTTCGTCAGCTATCTCCAACGGCAGGAATGCCAACTTTGCAGCAAGGTAATATAGACCCAGTTGGTCGGTGCCCAGCTCGCGTGAGACTATGAGCCGAAGAACAGAGTTACCGATCAGGTAGATGATACCAATCGAGAACATCCACCTTCCGAAGCTGATCAACGCTCGCGTCGACTGCCGATCGATGTCAAGGTGTGGTCGATACGGGGCGAAGACGTACGACAAGACGAGGTAGGCAGCAGGCCCTGCAAGAGCGCCGCCGACCAGCGCCCACACGCCGAAGAATGGCGCCAGAGATATGGCGACGGTCGCGTTGGCGAGCGCCGCGGGCATTTTCACAAACGCGAGTGTTCGAAAATCAAGTCGGCGTATTAATTCCGCCACCTTGATACTGGCCGCTCCCTCCAATATGGGCAAGAGAGCCAAGACACGAATGATCGGGCTCGCTCTTTCATCTCCAAAGAGACCTGCCACGAAGGGCGCCGTGACAAATACGATGACAAACACGAACGCTCCGCGAATCAGCCCTATCGTCCAAGCCGTGTGATAATGCTTGTCGGATAGATCCTCGTGTTGAATCAGTGCCGGAGTCATGCCGAGGTTTGTCAATCTCGCCATGACTTCGATCGCGACCAGGGAGATTGCGATCAAGCCGAAATCGTCGGGCGTGAGAAGGCGGGCGAGGACGACCAGCCTTGCGAAATAGACGATCTTCGACCCTCCGTGTTGGAAGGCCTTCCATCCCAGGGCCGATCCGGCTGTTTGTGCGTCGAAACTCATGGTGATGACAGTGCGTGTCGGCTCGTCGCAACGAACTCGGCGCGGGCAAGCACTCGCTGTGTAGCGACCGCATCCGCAACGCGCCGTGACAGGAGGTTCTTGGGAACGTTGTGCGCGGCGAGCAGCTTCTGCACATCACGCATGAGATCATGAGTCTGGCGACGGGGATCCTCGTTGGCAGAGTAGTCGAAGGTATAGAGAGCAATCGTGCCCCGGAGGTCTTCGCTCGTAAACCGTTCGCCGAACTGATCGGTCAGAACCCAGCCGGGCGCAAAAGCGAGTCGCGGCAGCACATTCAGGCGCAGCAGCGCTCCGTATCCGACGAAGGCCAGAATCAGGAGTACGACCAGTGAAACAAGACCGATGCGAACGGAGAGGCTCATGCAGGATTCGATTTAAGAGAAATGTTACGACTCTCGACCACGGCGGATCGGCACCGGGCCGACATTCACCATTAATTGCCATCGGGCGAGCGTCGCACACGGAGCCACGCAGATGTTGACGTGGCTCGAACGCAGCATCAACGGTCGAAACGTGGCGGGTCTTCAGAACCCGACCATTCGTCGCGCGCCGGAACGTGGTGGAGCTGTTGAGACCGGTTTGCTCAACCGCCGGTGTTTGTTTCTGGAGTCGACAAGCTATCGTGATTCGCGCTCTGCGTCACCTCCAGATAGATATGCTCGAGTCCCACTTCTTCGAGCGTCAAAGACTGAAGCGGGACACCGTCGAACAGGTCGACGACTTCAGGGATCGTGACACGCTCGGGAAGCATGAATGTCAGCTTCCCTCCGTAGTCGCGCCAGGCCCAACCAAGCTCGGACGCCCGGGACCTGGCCATCTCCTGCGAATCAGTCCGCACGACGAGGAGCAGTTCGCCCGGCACGTAGTCCCGAAGTTCTTCGAGCGAGCCTTCTGCGGCAATGCGGCCGTCGGCGAGGATGCCGATCCGCCGGCAAAGAGACTCGGCTTCTTCGAGATGGTGTGTTGTGAGCAGAATGGTCACGTCCTCATGGCGCAGGTGCGTAATCAACTGCCAGAGCTCGTACCGTGCCTCAACGTCGACTCCAACGGTCGGCTCATCCAGTATCAAGAGCGAAGGCGAGTGCACAAGGGCGATCGCCATGTTGACGCGACGCCTCCAACCCCCGCTCAGGTGTGCCACCTCGGTGTCGAGGTATTCGTCGATGCCAAAAGCACTCGACAGTTCGCTGATTCGGGCGACGATCGCCGCCGGCGGGACACCAAACACGTGACCGAAGAACCGCAGGTTTTGCCGGCAGGTAAGATTCTCGTAGATCGAAAGCTCCTGGGGCGCGATCCCGATCACCGTTCTCGTCTCTCTTGAGACGGCCCGTCCCGCCACCAATACATCGCCACTGTCGGATTTCAGGAGTCCACAGAGGATGTTGATCGCGGTCGTCTTGCCTGCCCCGTTGGGCCCGAGAAGTCCATAGACCTCTCCTTTCTCGACGTGAAACGAAAGTCGATCGAGGACGCGGCGCGTGCCAAATGACTTCTGGATCTCCGAGAAGGCTAGCATCGTCATGCGCTCAGCTCCCTCTTGAGCATGCCCCGGTACGAGTAGATGCCGATAGCGATCGAGGCCACGGCGAACGCGACGAGGAATATGAGATGTACTACGATCTCGTCGGCACCGGCGCCCGCTGCCGAAACGAGCTTGAGCGCCTGATTCATGTGAAACACGGGATCGAGATGCGCCGCCTTCAACAGATAGGACGGCAGGATTGAGACGGGGAAGAAGGTGCCTCCAAGAACGAGGAGGGGCACGCCGAAGGCGGCAACCGGCCCGTTCACGTCCTCAGATCTACGTGCGAACCGTGCTCCGAAAAAGAAGCCGAGGCCGACGAAGGACATGACGCTCAGCACGATGATCAGGAGTCCCAGAGGCCAGGATCCGTGGAATTTCCCGCCGAAGGCGAACGCAATGCTGTAGACAATTGCTGTCTGAGCAATGGCTATGACGAAGTACGCGACGGTGATGCCGAGGAAGTATGATGAGGGTCGAAGCGGCGACAGGAGTAGTCGGCGAAGTGTGCGATGTTCGCGCTCTCCGACAATGAGCGCGGTGGGTCCGCCGAGGCAACTAAAGAACAGTGCTGCACCGATCAGAATTCCTGGCGCCGTATAGTCGAAGGATGCGGACCGGCTCGAGCCCCCCGCGTAGATGAGTCCGAACAGGAGGAGCATGAGCGCCGGGAAGATGGCCCACATGATGAGACTCCGCCTGGTCCGTACGAGCTCGAGCAAGATGCGGCCGGAAACTGCGGAGATCTCAGTGATTGTTCGGCGCATGCGCGTGAGTCTTTGTCAAGATGACGACTTCTGTACGGGTCGATTTGTCCGATGTTGCCGGTGATTTGAAGGGCGCAGAGCTACAGGAGATGACGGGATGGTGCTGCTCAACGGAGTTTCGTTCGCTCAACTCCGAAATCTGTCCGACCGTCTCTGTCCCGCCCGCCTTCCAGTGCGCTATGCACACTACCGCGCAACGACCAAGTAGAGCCGAATGCCCCAAAGAGAAATAAACCCGGTGGTACGATCAAGAAGATTAATTGGTCGCACGGCGACGAAGCCCTCGTTCAAGCGATATGAGCCCGCCTGCACGATCAGAAAGATCAATTGGTCGCAAGGCGACGATGCGCTCGTCAAGCGTTTGGTGGCTCTCTCTGCGAAGGAATTCGAGGATGCCGTTGCGTGAGCCATCGTCGACTACGTTCAGGTTTTCCCCCACAGACCTTGCCCGGGATTTTCCGTAGGGTCACATCGTGAGGCCCTCGAATGGGGCCAATGCTCGACCTGGAGGTACCGTCCTCCGTTTGGCAACGCGCCGTACTAGCCCAACGAAAACGATGGATCTGGTAGACTCGGTACATGCCGCCGAAGGAGTCGGACGTATTGCGAGGCATCATGCTCCCGGCGTGTCGACCAAATCCGTCGAGTCGACGGTGGTTGGAGAGATCAGCGCGATCCATCCGACACCCCACACGGAGGGCACGAAGTATGCGGGTTTCTGGGATCTGCCGCGGGTCACTCACGTCAGTGGCGTCGTCATCGTCGCTCTCGGCCTTGCGGCGCTTGTCCTGACACTCTTCGAGGTGCAGTGGAACGGACTGCTGTGGCTTTTCTTCTACTCGATTCCGGCCAACACAGCGATCTCCGTATTTCCGCACGAGCCCGTGATTGTGTACTCGGGGCAGTATTTCGACCCGGTGGTCGTGGCGTTGGTCGCTCTCGCTGGAAACCTGGCCGCGGGCTACGCGGATTACCATTTCTTCACTCCGGTACTGCAGATGAAGTTCTCTGCCAGCTATCGGAAAACGAACATGTATCAGCGCGCAATCCGATGGTTCGATGCCGCTCCCTTCTGGGCGGTCGCCGTCTTCGCATTGACGCCACTGCCTTTCTATCTCGTCAAGTTCCTGGTCTTCTCTTCCGGATACTCGATGTCTCGGTATATGATGGCGATTGCGGTGGGGCGCCTCCCACGCTTCTACTTGTTGGCGCTGCTGGGCGTATTCGTGAATGTCCCCGCCTGGGTGATGGTCGCCATCTTCTCCCTGATCTTTGCAGTCTATATCCTGTTCATCGTACGAGGATTCTGGCGGGCCCGCCTGGCCCGGCAGGTCCCCGATAAAACCGAGTGAGGGCTCCATGCCGAAACTGAGCGCTGTACGACAGACAAAGCTGGCGGCGAGAGCCGTGAAAAATCTGACGACGGGTCGCCCGGTGACCGTGTCATTCGAGGTAACGTTCAATTGCAATGCGGATTGCGAGCACTGCAACTGGAGCCGGAACCTGAAGATCGACGAACCGAG
>JABDKH010000193.1 GCA_013002345.1 Rhodothermales bacterium | reverse complement strand
AACCGACGACGACGGCAAGCTCAAGAAGGTCGACAGGCCGCCCGTGCACGAGATGGTCGGTGATCTGTGTCAGGAGAACGAGAAGCCAGACCGTTGCCGCCGCCGCAGCGAGGTATCGTCCCCAGGGCTGACGCGCGAGCAGTCCGAGAAAGGCCGCCGTGTGACCGATCCACGCCAGAATCAGAACGGCATACTGTATCTGGTTCGACAGACCCTCCCCTGTGATAAGACCTGCAACGACCAGAAACAGTCCTGCAAATGCTACGATTCCCGTCGACGCGACTGCGATGATTATCGAGATCGGCCAGGTCGTGCGCTGTCCACGCTTTGCTCCCGCCTTTCGCGCCACACGGCTCGCGCCCCATATCGCCAGGTGGCCCACCCCCCAAACGATCAACACCACGGGCAAGAACAGAATTCCCGGGGGATGGCCGCCGGTCGCCGTCGCGAAGATGTACGACACGACAAGTCCCGGGATCGCCCAGACCAGGTGAAAGACCCTGACAATCAGCCGGAATCCTGGTAGCTCTTCTGTCATATATCTCCAGTGTTCGGACACAATCCCCAGTGTACGAAATACCGACAGGAATACGACGACAGGCAACGCACGCGGCTCTTTTCTGCAGGTCCCGGACGAGGTATCTTTCCATGCCGATCGCCCACTCACATAATGCTACTCCCCAACTCTGGCGGGATACAGGACCAATGAACACAGCCAACACATCCACCCGAAATCTCTCCCGCGCAGTCTCAATGGCACTCATCGCCTTAGTGGCATTCGGTCCGGCGTGTCAACCGCCTACGCCGGACCCCGCGGCGCTGGCCATCGACGTTGCAACCGAATACGTGGATGGCTACTACAACCAGTTCCCGGAGGAAGCCTTCGAAGTCGGCTACCCGAACACGCCAATGGATCGCTTCGGCGACCGGAGCCTCGCGGCCCTGCAAGCCTGGGAGAGCCGTGAGGATGCCTGGCTTGCGACGCTGGAATCGATCGACCCCGGCAGCCTCGAAGGCACTGAAGCGGCTATCCCATACGCGTTCGCACGCTGGCGCCTCGAGGCTACTCGGGCTCGGCGTGTCTGCCGCACCGAACTGTGGAATGCGAGTCCCACTTTCTCCGGTTGGCAGAGTATTCTCCCCTCGTCGCTGAGTCAACAGCCGGTCGGCACGGACAAAGCACGCAAAGATGCGTTGTCCAGGCTGAACGATATCCCAAGGTATCTGGATACGGAGGTCGAGAACCTGCGAGAGGGAGTGCGTCTGGGTTTTTCGGCGCCGAAGACGAACGTCGAGGCCTTGCTTCGTCAGATGGACGAACTGCTGGCAACAGCCCCGGAGGACTCGCCGTTCTACAGTCCGGCGGAACGCGATGACTCAGCCGCATTTGCCGAAAATGTGCGTGCGGCCATAGCCGATAACATATTTCCCGCAGTAACCCGCTACAGGGACTATCTCAGAGACGAGTATCTGGCGGCGGCGCGTACTGATATCGCCGTGTCGTCGGATCCAGGCGGCATCGACTGCTACAGAGCGTCGATCCGTTTCTTCACGTCACTCGATCTGTCGCCCGAGGAAATCCATCAGAACGGACTTCGACAGATGGAGCGGATTCAGGCCGAGATTCGCGAGATCGGGCGTCGGAGCTTCGGCGTCGAAGATCCGAAAGTTCTATTCAGGCTTGTCAAGATGGACCCGCGATACACGTTCCGCACGGAAGACGAGATTCTTGACTACGCGCGCGCAGCGGTCGATCGTGGCAAGCAGGCCGTACCCGACTGGTTCGGATTCGTACCGACCGCAGAGGTTGTCGTGCGACCCTTCCCGGCATTCATGAAGGCTTCGGGAGGCGGCTTCTACAGCGCCGGATCTGCGGATGGCACACGACCCGGAACGTACGAGCTGGGTACCTACAGACCCGAAACGATTAGTAAGGCGGGTCTCGAGGCGACCGCGTTTCACGAGACGTACGCCGGGCACCATATGCAGGTGTCTGTCGGGCTCGAGCGGGCGGGACTGCACCCCGTACTCCAGTTCTTTTTCTTCTCGGGTTCGGGTGAGGGCTGGGCGCTGTACACCGAACGACTGGCCGACGAGATGGGCGTCTATTCGGGCGATGTGGATCGGCTCGGGATGCTGTCGAACGAGGCGTTCCGCGCTGCGCGGCTTGTCGTCGACCCCGGCATGCACGCCCTTGGCTGGTCGCAGCAAGAGGCGATCGACTACATGATTGATCACACGGCAGAGCCAGAGGCCACTGTCACGTCCGAAGTTAATCGCTACATCGCCATGCCGGCGCAGGCCACGTCCTACCTGACAGGAAGCCTCGAGATACAACGACTGAGAGGAATGGCTGCGGATCGGCTGGGGGATCAATTCGATATCAAGACGTTCCACGACCTGATTATCGCCGACGGGACAGTTACGCTAGGGATGCTTCGGGACAAAGTCGAACGATGGATTGCGGCGTCTCAGGTCGAATGACTTGAAGCGGCAGTGACAGCCGCGGGATGCGTGTGTAATCACAACAACTATCGGAAACCAGCAACGACTATGGCACAAGCCTCGCCCCTCTCCCACCAGGGCGAACTATTTGCAGCATCAACCTCTCGAGAGAGGTTCAAGAGTCCCATCACAAGTCGAAGGGGGCGCGGCGACGTATCGCCGCCGTTGACGTTCGGTGAGCAGTTACCACTTGGCCTCGGTACGGCTCGATCGAACGGTCACGACATCGTACTTGGTGAGTCACGGCAACCATCCATAGCGACAGTTTCGATTCGACGGGTTCGATCGTACCTGCCCACGGGCGCCGAGCCGTTTGTGATGCGTCTTCTGCGCGAGGTCCCGACCGAAGTCGTGCCGGTAGAGTCGCGCGAGTCAAAACACGGCGACTTCACCAAGGAGGCTGGAACTCCGTACGGCCGCATCACGGTGAACGTCTGCGGCAATTCATACCGCTTCCTTTTGACCCTGTTGCATGAGTTGGCGCACGCTCGCGTTGCTGCTCGATACCGGCGTCGGATAAAGCCGCACGGTCCACAGTGGAAGGACGAGTTTGCACGACTGCTCTTCAGACTGTCGCGGCAGCATTTCCTGCCGGGCCGCCTGAGCGGCGCCGTCCACCGCCATGCGCTGGACCCGAAGAGTACCGACGAGTACGACACGGCGCTGCAGCTGGAGCTCCGGCGATACGACACGACCGACCAACGGCTCATGGTCACGGAACTCGATGTGGGAACGAAGTTTTCGCTTGACGGCAACACCGTGTTGCGCCGCGGAGAGTTGATTCGGCGACGCATTCGGTGCACAGGCCCCAAAGGTCAGATCTATTCGGTACTGCCAGTTGCCCGCGTTGAAACAGTGTACGATAGGAAGTAGGCGTGCTGCCGTCTCGGCACTCAACGTCCTCGGGACGACGTTCGCCCAGTCCCACGTCACCTGATCCGATGCTCGGAAGACGCCAGTCGTCTAAACCAGCAATGCGACCAGCATGTGCCCCACCACCGTCATCAGGATGAGAGCCACCGGGTATGCTGCCGCATAACTGATGATGGGTATCTCCGAATCTGTTTTTGATGTCAGCACGCCCAGGCCGGGCGTAGACGTCATCCCACCGCAAACACCGCCCAGCACCTGCAGGAAATTCAGCTTCAGAGCAAAGCGCGCGAGGAGCACGCCTATCGCCATCGGCAGAATGGCGACCGTCACCGCCGCAACGACCAGACTGGTCCCGTGGTCCCTGAGGACTTCCAGCAGCTGCCCTCCGGCTTCAACACCCGCCGCCGCAAGGAAAAAGACGAGCCCCAACTCCATCAACAGCAAGCGTGAAGCACGGGGAATGCTGCCGTAGATCCTTCCAATGCGCCCGAAATGCCCGACCAGCAGCGCGACAAGCATCGGTCCGCCAACCATGCCGAGCGAGAACGACTGCCCGGCCAGTCCGAAGGAGATAGAGCCAACCACTACGCCTACGAGTATTCCAAGCGCGAGCGAAATCAGATCCGTCTGATCGAACGATTTCTCGCGATGACCCGCGAACTCCGCGAACACGGCAAGATCGTCTGGCTTGCCGACCGCCGTAAGGGCGTCACCCCACTGTACAACATCTTCTGGATCCGGTACGAACTCCACCTCGTGCCGGGCGATTCTCGACACGGTGACTCCAAAGCGACTTAGCAACCGAAGTTCGCCAAGGGACGTACCGACAATCTCTCGTGAGGTCGACACCACGCGCTGCTGCTGCCGATCCGTATCCACGACGTAGTCCCGTCGATCACTCTCTCTTCCCAGAAGCGCGATCACGGGCGGAAGACGGAAGGCGCGCCCGATCAGCCACAGATGATCTCCTTCCTGAATAGTGTAGTCCTTTGACACGGGCACGAGACGGTCTCCAACCAGCACCCGGGTGAGCTGGCAATTGGACTCCGAAACCATGTCCAGGTCTGCGACTCGCTTGCCGATCACAGCCGGATTGAGAACCTCAACCAGGACACGTTGGATCTGACGACGGTTCTGTTCGGCAGACGACAGGCTCTTTCCCAGCTCGTCGAGATCCACTGACAGGATGCGCGGCAGAAGCTGTACGAACAGAACTACGCCGAGCACTCCAAATGCATACGCTATTCCGTACCCGACCGCCGCCTGGTTTCCTGCGGGCAGCGACTCCATTACTGCAGCCAGCCCCGGCGTGCTCGTCAGCGCACCTGCGAACATCCCGGCTGCAAGATCGGCCGGTATCTCAAGCAGCCAGGCAACCAGCCATGTCACCACCGCAGCCACCGATACGAGTGCGAACGCCAGCGCGGCCAGCCGCTTGCCCTGCTGGCGGAATGCACGGAAGAAGCCCGGCCCGGCCGTGATCCCAATCCCGTATGCAAAAAGGACGAGGCCCATCGTCCCCACGCCGCCCGAGATGCCGTATCCAAAATAGCCGGCAATCAGGGCGCTGAAGATGACGCCCGACGTTCCCAGCGACAGTCCCGCAAATCTCACGCGGCCCAACAACAGACCCGTCGCAATCACCGCAAAGAGAACCAGAAGCTGATTGTCCATCGATCCAGAGGATGAGTCACAAAGCCGGACAAGGGTCCACATCGGGCAGGCGCAACATAACGCGGACGCAGCCGGCTGTTCCAGGTTTTGATTCCCTGTATTCGACCTTCGCTATCTCTTTATCAAATCTTGAGCGTATCGATACGGAGGCGCGCTAGTTTTCTGCAATCCCCATACCAGCCCCGAAGCAATCCGACGAATCTATGTCTATCCAGCGATCACTGACCCTCGATGGCGTCACCGGGCCAGCTATCCTAAGCTTTGTGTCGGGCATTGGGATGGTGGTATCATCGCTCCTCACCATCGACCATTTCTTTGCCGCCAATTACCCGGAGTCGATCTTCGAGGGCTCGTTCTGTGACATCAGCTCTTTCTTCAACTGCGACAGCTCCGCATACTCTTCGATCTCAGCCGTCTTCGAGATCCCGCTGGGCTTCTTCGGGCTGATCGTCGGCTTGCTTGTCGTGCTGGGCGTCGTTTTCCCATCGGAGGGATTCGAACGCACGAACAAGTCGATCGCGTTTCTGAACGCGGCAGGCGTTATCGCGCTCCTGTTGTACTCGGTCCTTTTCCTGGGCAGCCTCTGTCTTCTCTGCTCCGGATTCTATCTCTTCTCACTGCTGAGTTTTGCCCTGTTCGCGAAGTACGGTCGCATTCAAAAGGGCTCGTTCATGGCGAGGTATTTTCAACCGTCCATCAAACACCTGGTCGTCTTCGCCGTCATGACGGCGCTGGGCGGCTATGGCGTCCGACAGTATCACGTCGTGAAGGAGGAAGCGCAGTCGGGCGGCGTTGCGGCACGCGTCGTCAAACAGTTTTATGGACTGGAGAAAGTCCAGCTTCCCAGTGTCATCTCGCCGCTCTGGAGTGTCCGGTCGACCGAGACGTTTGAGGATGCCCCGATCCACATCGTCGAATACGGAGACTTCCTTTGCTCAGACTGCCTGTTCCTTTCGAATCAACTTGATCGGGCGAAGGAGGAATTTGCCGGAAAGATCAACATCGCGTTTCAGCACTTCCCGCTGGAGGCGAGGTGCAACGACGTAGTCGAAAAGGACAAGCATCCGGGAGCCTGCGAGCTCGCATACCTCTCCTCCTACGACATCGACAACTTCGCGTCGTTCCACGATGAGGTCTTCGCAAACTTTGACGCCGCCAAAAAGCCGGAGTGGCGAGCGGCACTGGCAGAGCGCTACGACATCACAAATGCGCTTACAGACTCGGCGAATATCGCCCTGGTCCATCGCCTGATCCAGACCGGCCGGGAGTATGGACAGACGTCGGCCGAATACGAGTACGGAATCCGCTCTACGCCCACTATGATTGTCAACGGGCGCATGATCATCGGGACGCTCCCCTACACGCAGCTGCGTGCGATATTTCAGGCCCTGGTCGACGAAGCCGAGGGCAACCCGCGATTCATCGAAGCCTGGCAAGACATGGACTAGTCATTCACGACCGCAGTCGAAGCCGTCGGTTCTCCCGCTTGCTCCACCGCGGGCGACTTCCTCCCGGCGAAGGGCAAATAGAGTAGAGCGAGCAACCCAAGGGCGATCACCTCGAGGTACAACAGATACCACGGCCACGCGGGCATCAGATCAATGACACTGGGTGTCGGCGGCCTTCCGTTGACGTACAGATAGTTGCTGCCGATTGCCGCGTTCAGTAGCCCTACAGCCAGGGCGTACAGATTCAATCCAAGGAATACTCGAACGACGGACTGCCGGGTTGGCCTGTATCCCTCCACCGCAACGACGTAGATACCCACGATAAACACCAGGCCATGCGAGATCATGGTCTGAAGAAAACGGAAGTGAGGAAAACCGAAGATACCGGCGTCGGGCGTGAGGAGCGCCTGGACTGAACCGGCGACCCCGAGAAAATACATGAGTTCGTACAGATGCTGATTCGGCCTCACGAGTGCGTACGCACTCAGCCACACCATAACCGAGCACAGGTGAAGAGGCAGCATTTCTTGGATCGTATACACGTCTTCCGTCGCCGCCCACACATGCCATAGCACTTCGTTGAGTACGAGCAGGGCGGCCAGCGTCCGTCGGATAGCGGCATGACGCTCCGTGTCGATGCGCCGGCCTCGCACGACAAGCGCGATACTGATCAGTGCGACAACCACCATTACGACGATGTGCGGAGCGCCGAACAGTTCAAAGGGATCGCCTGAGTAATCGATAGTCCAGAATTGACCCATGTAACGTGCGGGTGCGAGAGGATGGATCGCGTCCGATCGGAGTGACCAAGAAACAAAATTCCAGACTAAGAGCATGCCCCAGCCTCACATCCGCGCTGTGAGAGCCGACGGGCCGCGAAGAACATCGAGATGTCTCTATGATCGAATCGGGGCAGGCAGCCGTATCCGTATTTCCTGCGGCCGTACCGCATGCCTACAGCCAGACACAAACGGACTTCCGCCGCCCGAATGATGCCACGTCTGCGGCACACTTTTGAAACTCGGCCGTTTGATCTCCTTAATCCCGATCTGCCCCGGAACCTGCGTCCCCGTACTGTGCACACGCCCACAACCGAATCATGAGCGCCTCGCTGATACAACTTCTCTTTCTACTCGCCGCCCTGCTGTCGACGCCGAACGCCGACGTTGATCCTCGCATCGATGTTGAGCGATACACATTCCACCTTGAGCTGTTCGATGGTTCCGACTCCATCAAGGGGCAGGCGACGGTAGAGGTTCTGTTTCGCGAAGCCGGTGTCAGGAGCTTCTCGCTTGATCTCGTCGGTCGCCAGATCGGGGGCGCCGGAATGGCGGTAGAATCCGTGTTGATCAATGGCGCCGATGCGAAGTACACCCACGACGATGACAGGCTGAGCATCACGATGGGCGATCCTTCGTCCGTCGGAGACAGACGCACCGTACACGTGGTCTACTCCGGCAGACCCGGCGACGGTCTCATCATATCCACAAACAAGTACGGAGAGCGAACATTCTTTGGGGACAATTGGCCCGATCGTGCCCGCCACTGGCTGCCGGTGGTAGACCACCCCTCCGACAAAGCGCTCATCGAATTCATCGTCACTGCGCCGGATCGATATCAGGTTGTGGGCAGCGGCGCCCTGGTGGAGGAAACAGACTTGAAGGACGGTCGCCGACTGACGCATTGGAGATCGACGAAGCCACTTGCAACAAAGGTGGCCGTCATCGGTGCCGCGAGGTTCGCCGTCAGTCATGTCGACGTGTTTGAGGGAGTTCCTATCCAGACCTGGGTATACCCTCAGGACAAAGAGGCCGGCTTCTACGACTACGCCCTCGCAGAGCCCGTACTTCGTTTCTTCGTCAGCCGTCTGGGCAGATTCCCTTACTCCAAGCTCGCGAATGTCCAGTCAAAAACCAGATATGGCGGGATGGAGAACGCGAGTAACATCTTCTACAGTGAAGCATCGGTCACGGGAACGCGATCGAGTGAAGAACTCATAGCGCATGAGATTGCCCACCAGTGGTTTGGCGACTCGGTTACCGAGATCGACTGGCCCCACATCTGGCTCAGCGAAGGTTTCGCAACGTATTTAACCGCTCTCTACGTCGAGCACACGTACGGGCATGATCGATTCGCCGACCTCATGAGCCGCAATCGCGAGACGGTCGTCGCGTTCTCCCGACGGGTTCAACTTCCCGTGATCCTTGACCCGGCACCGGGCAATCTGCTGGAGTTGCTCTCTCCGAATTCATATCAGAAGGGCGGCTGGGTCCTGCATATGCTCCGGTCTCAAGTTGGTACCGAGGTCTTCTGGGATGGGCTGCGGACCTACTACGAGAGATACTCCGATGGCAATGCGTCGACTGAAGATTTCCAGAATGTGATGGAGGACGTAAGCGGTCTGGATCTCGAATGGTTTTTTGAGCAGTGGCTGAAGCGACCCGGTCAGCCCGCCTTCGAAGGAGCGTGGTCGGTCGATGCTTCGTCAGGAGAATTGAGAGTTGAGCTTTCGCAGGTGCAGGACGGGCAGACGTTCAAGGTACCGGTCGAGTTCGGCATCTATTCGTCGACATCGATGGATCCGATAATCGTCTCGGCCGAGGTTGACGAGCGGAGCGAATCCTTCTCATTCTCTCTCGATTTCAACAGGATCGTCGACGTGCGCATGGATCCCCACACCAGGCTGTTGATGCATGCGGATTTCGGGCCCCGATAAGACACGCCGGGCTGCATGCCTGAATCGAGACGCGTACATTTACTAGCGAAATCATGCTTCTAAATGGGCTGACTCGTGTCTGGAATTGGCTCGATTCTCCTGGCATTGGCAATACTCCTCGGCGGCTGCTCCTCCCAGGAAGACGATGACCCGGGCTCACTTCTTCTGGATTACGAGGGAGAAATACCCGGAGCCGCCGTGCTTGTGGTGAAGGACGGAAAGGCACTGCTTTCTCGTGGCGTCGGCCTCGCGAACATGCAAACCGGCGAGCGTGTAACGGCACAGACAAATTTCAGACTCGCCTCCGTCACAAAGCAGTTCACCGCCACCGCGATTCTTTGCCTTGTGGAAGATCGCAAGCTCACGCTCGAAGAGAATCTCGTAGATATCTTCCCCGGCTTCCCGGAGTATGGCCGTGACATCACGGTGCGGCACCTCTTGACGCATACGTCCGGGCTTATCGACTATGAGAATCTGATACCCGGGTCCGAGACGACTCAGGTTCTCGATTCCGACGTCCTCGAGATGATGATTGCCCAGACCTCGACCTATTTCGCTCCCGGTAGTGAATATCGCTACAGCAACGGAGCTTATGCCGTGCTGGCGATGATCGTCGAGGAACGATCGGGACTATCATTCCCCGAGTACTTACACGACAACATCTTTGAACCTGCCGGGATGGACAATACCGTCGCTTTCCTCAATGGCGTGAATGTCGTTGAGAACCGCGCACGGGGTTACACGGTCGACGGTACCAACATTACGGATTCCGATCAGAGTGTCACCAGTGCCGTTCTTGGAGACGGAGGTATCTACTCCTCGATCGACGACATGCTGGCATGGGATTCTGCGCTTTACGGCGACAAGGTACTGTCGGCCGAAATGCGCGAGCTGGCAGTGACTCCGGCAACCCTCGACGACGGGAGTAAGACCGGGTACGGATTTG
>JABDKH010000192.1 GCA_013002345.1 Rhodothermales bacterium | reverse complement strand
TATTCCTCCTTCTTCGGAAGTGCCGCCTTTACAAGCACATTGTCGATCAGGCCGTAGCTCTTTGCCTCTTCCGAACTCATCCAGTAGTCCCGATCCGAATCGCGCTCGACGTCTTCGATCGTGCGACCCGAATGCGTCGCGAGAATCTCATGCAGGCGGTGCTTCGTCTTCAGGATCTCCGCGGCCTGTATCTGTATGTCGGATGCCTGTCCCTGCGCCCCACCCATGGGCTGATGGATCATCACCCTGGAGTTGGGAAGGCCGGCACGTTTTCCCGCTTCACCGGCGGCAAGCAATACCGCGCCCATGGAAGCAGCCAGGCCAACACAAATAGTCGCAATGGGGCACGACACGTATTGCATGGTGTCGTAGATCGCCAGCCCCGCATACACGCCGCCACCAGGCGAATTGATATAGAGGTTGATATCTCGCTCGGGATCCTCACTTGCCAGATACAGCAGCTGCGCCACCATCAGATTCGCAATCTGGTCATTCACCGGAGTACCCAGCATGACGATGCGCTCCTTCAGCAAGCGGCTGAAGATGTCGTAGGCACGCTCGCCGCGCGTCGTTTGCTCGACCACCATCGGAACGAGCCCTGACATCGGAGCATCCTGAAACGGTCCGCTGTAAATCTCGGACGGTATCGATGTCAGGCTTTTCGTGAACTTTACAAAATCATCTACCATGGGACACTGTGGGATTAGGTGTCTGGGAAACCGGTTGCGGAAGCGATGCAAACCGTTCGGGCGTCTGCTGCAATGTTACTTCTTTTTGTTCTTCTTCGCAGCTTTCTCGATCTCTTTCTCGAATGCCTTTCGGTCCTTTTCCACAACTTTGAACTTGCTCAAGAGGAAGTCAATGACTTTCTCAGTCATCAGCCGCTGGTCCAGCTGCTCCATGAGACCATTGATCGAACCGTAATACTGACGAAGCAGATCGGTACTGATCTCACCACCCGCCGCTGACTTTTCGAAGAACTTTTCTCGATCCTCTTCCGCAACGGCAAGATCCTCGTCACCAACGATCTTGTCCTTGATGAGCATCCATCGAGCCTGATAAATGGCTTCGTCCTTTCGTGATTCCCGGAAAGCATCCTCATCAAAGCCCTCGGGAAGGGAGTCTCCGCTGTTCTTCCGGACCTCCTCTACGAAGGAATCCAGATACATCTCGATGACGGATTCGGGCACATCAATCTGATTGGCCTCGACGATGGTCTCTACCACCTTCGTTTCAAGAAGCTCCTTTGACTGCTGGTCCCAGCTGTTTTGCAGACGTTTGGTTACCTGCTCGCGAAGTTGATCGACCGTTTCGGCCTGCCCTTTTGTGGCGGTCTTGACAAACTCGTCGTCCAGTTCAGGGAGATCCTTCCGCTTGATTTCCTTGACCGTCAATTCGTACGCAACTGGATCACCGCCCTCATCATCAGGAATCGTGATCCTGACAGTTCCTCCCGGCGCCGCACCAAGCAAGGGCTTCCGAAACTCTTCCCGGAGCCGCTTATCTCCCAGATAGAACGTCACGTCTTCCCGCTTCTCTCCAATGAGCGGTGTGCCTGTCTCCGGGACGACCTTTTGGAGATCAACAAGAACGAAGTCGTCGTCGCCGACTTTGTCGTCCACGGGGACGAGGTCGGCCTCAGAGTCCCGAAGATGTTCGATGTCATGATCCACTTCGTCGTCTGCCACCTGGTGTGTGAGCTTCGACACCGATACTCGTTTGGGATACACCACTTCGAATTCGGGCCGAACGCCAAACCGTATCACGGCGTGCAGATCGCCGTCCATCTCATATTCCAGCGTGGTGATCTTTGGCTGGCCAAGCACCTTATGCAGACCGGGCTGCATGACTTCAGACTCGTACGTCTGCTGGATGGAGCGCTCGGCCAGGCCGTACGCGATGGCCTTGCCGTAGAGCTTCTTCACGAGTGACGTTGGCACCTTCCCTCTGCGGAATCCTTTGAGGTTGGTTCGGGTGCGCTGGCTGCGAAGCTCGGCCTGAAAATCCTCGGCCAGGTCTTCCGGTCCGGCATTGATCTCCAGGTCGTACTCGACGGGCGTAACCTGCTTGATGGAGGTCTGCATGCTATTCGAAGGTCTCTGGCGGGCGAGTCACCGGCGGGTGCCGCTGTTGGGCCTGCGTGGTTTGCGGAAGCACTGTGAGACTTGTCAGTACCGAAAAGGTGTCATGCTGCATCCTGATTTCACATTGCTGAACCGCAGAATGGTTCGACCCAATCGGTGCGCGACCGGGGACGAATCGGGTCAGAGAAGCGACATCGTCGCCGGCGGGATGGGAATGACGTACTGCTTTTCGAGCACATCCTCGTGTACACCGAATTGGCCTGTCCCCCTGAAGTCGATCGCCACGAACGGACCTACAACACGTTTGACCTCCCCGATGCCATAGTAAATCGGGGAAGGTCCGTAGTAGACCAACTGGCCTTCGTCGAGGCTCTTTCCGATGCGCGCGCGACGGTGGAACGCCGGAATCGCCGGAAGCAATTCGAGCCTGTACGGGCTGATATTGTTATGATCTGAGCCGTTCAACATGGTGCACGAATATAGCACCAACGTCAGTCCGGGTTCCATGATCACGGTTTTTCGACAAACGCCCGGCCTGCAGGTTGATCTTTTCGCCTTCAGAACTTGTGATGGTTCCGATCTGTTAGGTATAATAGTTTCGGGTTGGTCGTATCCCAGCGACGGCAACTCAACCGGACTCATCTCACCATACCGGCGGACTTCACCCCAGCGCCCTATCTGATGACGAACTCCACCAAGATCATCGACCGGCAGATCGGACGCAATTGCGAGCTATTTGCTCAATCGATCGGTTTGATCGAGACGATCGAGGGACGTTACCCGTACATCCGCATTCTCATCGACCTCATTGAGCAGGCTCACCCTGAGTTGAATCAGGCACCGCAGAAAGACCGCAAGATTGCGCACGTCATCTTCACGATGAGCAAGGGCACGATTGAGATGGACGAGGCGAGCGAGGTGGTCAAGGTCAGGGACGAAGAGCGCGGGTTCTTCTACGACTAGCCGGCGGTGGCCCGGCAGACGCTATGTGATGCGTTCGGGATTGTCGCGTACGAAGCTCTCCCAGTTGACGTGCTTGCCTTTCTCGCCGACCTGCCCACGATGTGCATGACACAGTCCGACTGCCAGCGCGTCCGACGCATCTAGGGCCATCTCACCGTCTGCATCGGTTATCGACAGGATCGACCGGACCATGTACCAGACCTGCTGCTTGCTCGCGTTGCCGTTGCCCGTGACCGACTTCTTGACCTCCTTCGGCGTGTACTGGGCAACCGGAATCTGGCGGTTCAGTGCCGCCAGAATGGCCGAGGCCTGGGCGCGACCCAGTTTCAGGATGGACTGCGGGTTGCGACCGTAGATCGGCATCTCTACGGCACATTCGTCGGGGGTACATCGCTCGATAACCGCAGTCACGCGATCGTAGATGTTCTTGAGGCGGAGGTGATGATCCGGTGTGCTGTCCAGTCGAAGGGCTCCATATTCGATCACCTTTTCACCCCCGTCCGTTACTTCGACGACGCCATAGCCTGTGTACCGCGAGCCGGGGTCAATGCCAAGAATGATCATCGGTACTGGCCGTATGGTTGGCGTTCACGCAATGGCCGCGATGGTCTCGTCGTCCAGTTCGAGCGTGGAGTAGACGGCCTGCACGTCCTGGTGCTCGTCAAGGGTATCGAGGAGGCGCAGCACCTTGGGGATCGTGTCGGCGTCGGGCGTGGTGGTCGTCGTCGGGAGGCGCTGGAGCCCTGCTTCTTCTGGTTCGATGCCCGCCTCGGCGAGCGCGGCCTGCACGGCGCCGAACGCCTCCACAGGCGTCTCGACCACGAATACGTCATCCTCGCGGCGCAGGTCTTCCGCACCCGCGTCGGCGACGAGCAAGAACAGGTCGTCCTCATCCTGGCCCTCGGCAGGAATCTCAAACATGCCTTTCTGGTCGAACAGGAACGCGACCGAGCCCGAGTTGCCGAGGTTGCCCCCTGCCTTGGTAAAGATGCTCCGGAGGTCCGCCACCGTCCGGTTGGTGTTGTCCGTTAGCGTCTCGACGAAGAGCGCCACCCCGCCGGGACCGTAGCCTTCGTAGGTGTTCTCCTCGTAATCGGCCCCCTCGATCTCGCCGGTGCCTCGCTTGATGGCCCGCTCGATGTTGTCCTTGGGCAGGTTCTCCGCCTTGCCTTTCTCGATGGCGAGCGCCAAGCGCGGATTCATGTTCGGGTTGCCGCCGCCTTCGCGCGCCGCAATCATGATGTCGCGCGTGATGCGCGCCCAGACCTTGGAGCGCTTCGCGTCGGTCGCGCCTTTCTTCCGCTTGATCTTCGACCATTTACTGTGGCCTGCCATGCCGCTCTCTTTGTTCCGTGTGAATAGAATGCTAGCCTGAAAATATACGGTGGACCGAAAGGAGCTAGCGCGCCACGACGGCCCACCGGTCCACGACTGTGTCGCCCTCCACCACGTAGAGCGCAGACTGCATGGCGACCGCGACGCAGGCGTGATTGGGCACGATCCGAACCCGGTCGCCCACGTCGAATGTGGAGCCGCCGGGGACGTCGATCCAGCCGTGCTCCTCGCTGAGACCGACAATCCGCGCGTGCGGCAGCGGCTTCATCGTGCTCGGGCTATGGAGGAGGACGCCGTACCCGCTCGTTCCGTCACCCGTGTCGGTCGTGAACGTCTTCTTTCCCGCGTCTACGAACACGCGGTCGGTGCCGTCGTCGTCGCGGTGGGTGGAGATGACCGTGGCTTGCGCGGTGAGGGCACACGCCGTCATCGGCGCCGTGCCGAGCGCAACCTGCATCGCGTCGTGGAAGACGTAGTTACCGGGCCGCGCTTCGGTGATACGGAAGCCGTCATGTTCGGCGTTCTCAAAGACGCTGAAGGAGGGCGTGGAGCCCAGCGAGAGGACGGCCTCGGCTGGGTCGAGCAAACGTGCTGTGCCGAGTTGGACAGCAAAGGCAAGGAGCCGGTCGCGCTCTTCCCGCATCGCGCGCACCCGCGCCTCACGCAGGGTCTCGCCTTCGTCGGGGCCGATGTAGCTCTGGCCCCCGTGCGTGAGGAGGCCACGCACCCGCAGGCCCGGCAATCGCGTCATGCGGCGTACCACGTCGTCCGCCTCAGGATCGTCCCAGCGGACGCCACAGCGGTGATGGCCCGTATCCACCTCGATCAGCACATCCACGCCAGCGTGCTCGGCGAAGGCGTGCGAGGCCGCCGTGGCGCCTGCGAGCGTATCGATGCAGAAGGCCAGCCGGACGCCCTCCTCTTGGAGCGCAGCGATCCGCGTAAAGGCGTCCTCGGTGACCATCTCTTTGGCGATCACGAGGTCATCGAACCCAGCAGCAGCGAACGCCTCCGCCTCGCGTACCGTTGCGACGGTCAGGCCTTGGGCACCACTCTCTACCTGCAACCGGGCAAGCTCCGGGCACTTGTGCGTCTTGATGTGCGGCCGGAGCGCGACGCCCTGCGCCTCGGCACGCGCCTGGACGGCGGCGAGATTCGCCTCCAGTCGGCTCTTTTCAACGAGAAGGGCAGGCGTGGGGAGATCGGAGACGAGCATGGGCGCGGCGAGTGGGCGGCATTCAAACTACACCGGAACGCAGCCGGCTGATGGCTGGTCCATACTCGACGCTCACCCTCTTCTTTCTGCGATGAACATCGGCATTCTCGGCTCCGGCACGGTTGGGCAAACCCTCGGCACCGGCCTGATCAGGCACGACCATACAGTCCACCTCGGAAGCCGCTCGCCTGAACGCGAGGACCTGAGCATGTGGGCCACGAAGACCGGCGGCCAGGTGGGGTCGTATGCCGAAGCCGCGGCGTTTGGTGAGCTGCTCATCCTCGCGACCGCGTGGGAAGACACTGCCGAAGCCATCACACAAGCAGGCCCCGAACGATTCACTGGCAAGGTCGTGCTGGACGCGACCAATCCACTCGACTTTCCCGATGACGCGCCGCCGGTGCTCGCCGTGGGTGGCACGGACTCGGCAGGCGAACGCTTCCAGACCCAGCTCCCCGACGCCCACCTCGTAAAATGCTTCGCCATGGTCGGTGCTGGGCTCATGGTGGATCCTGACCTCCCTGACGGCCCACCGACCATGTTCATCGCAGGCAACAGCATCGAGGCCAAGCAACAGACCACCGCCTTGCTCGACACGATCGGCTGGGACACGGTGGATCTTGGCGGCATTGAGGCTGCGCGCTACATCGAAGCGATGGCGATGGTGTGGGTCCTCTACGCCATGCGCGAGGGATCACGGACGCACGCGCTCAAGCTGCTCCGGGACTAACGCAACGCGCCCCGCCTCACGAGGAGACCGGGCGCGTTAGTATTGGGTAGTGCGTAGGACTCAGACCTTGCCCATCGCGGTGCGGAGGCGGGTGCGGGCCCGCTCCATCTCGGCCTTCGCAGCCTCGCGCTCCTCGGCGCTGCCCGCCGCATCGAGGTGCTCCTTCGCCCGCTCCTCGGCCACCTTCGCTCGCTCGACATCAATGTCGGAGGCAGGCTCAGCCGTCTCGGCGAGCATGATGACGTGGTTGTCGAGCACCTCCACGAAACCGCCGGAGGTCGCGAACGTCGCCACCTTGCCGTCCGGGAGGGTCACGTAGACGGGACCAACGCCGGTGGCGGCCACCATCGGGGCGTGGCCCCGGAGGATCTCGAAGCCGCCTTCCACGCCGGGCGCGCGGAAGCTGACGGCCTCGCCACGGAAGGCCGCGGCATCAGGCGAGACGATTTCGACGAGCAGGTTGTCAGCCATGAGTCAGGGGAGATGGGAGATCGGGACTGGGAGATGGGGGGTGCGGGCCGAAACCCTATATCCTAGTGCCCATCCCCCATTGCCCGAGGCCACTAGGCCTCTTGAAGCATGCGCTCGCCGTCCTCGATCACAGCCTCGATGGTGCCC
>JABDKH010000191.1 GCA_013002345.1 Rhodothermales bacterium | reverse complement strand
GCGAGGGCGGCGGCGAAGGCGGCGGCGAAGGCGATCCGAAGGGTCCGGTCCCGGCCAAGGGCGGCATGGACGAGCACGGCGCGCTCGGCACCGACAAGATTTCGCTGTAACCAGCGTCATCATCCGAGAACGATCCAGAGCCCACGGCCACGGCCGTGGGCTCTATTGCTTGGAGCTTCGAAGTGGCCGCTGCCAGGGGTGCGGGACGTGCGCCGCGGCGGCGAAGAGACCCGTTGATTCTGGAGAGTCACATCGGGAGGTGGCGCTCAGAGCGGGGGTGTAACGTGCGGTCGGCAATTCCGATCGTGGCAACCTGACGCGCGCTGTCGGTAGCGGCCTAGTTCGTGCATCGAACTGTAGCGCCGGCGGCCACGAGTTGACGATTCAAAGACGACGGATCATTCAAGCTCTTTCGCTCACCACAGCAAGGAGCAAGCATGACCCGCCAGGAACACTCTACCGCGCTCGAGCAAGTCGTGGAACTCGTCACCGAACAGGGATCAGAAGCAACAGCCTCCGTCTTCGCGACGCTCCTCGAGGTCGGCATGAAGCTCGAACGCGAGCAGGCCCTCGGCGCCCAGGCCGATCCGAATCGCGCCGAGGCCACGCTAACGGATACAAGCCGAAGACCCTCGACACACGTGCCAGTCGAGCGACCGTCCAGGTGCCCAAGACGCGTGGCATCGAGTTCTACCCCGGCGCCCTCGAGAAGGGCTGGCATCTCCACCCGCAAGGTCACAGACGTCATGCGCGAGCTCTGCGGCCTCGACGTCTCCAGCAGCCAGGTCAGTCGAGCCGCGCAGGAGCTTGACGAGGAGCTGCAGGCGTGGCGGGCACGCGAGATCGGCCAGGTCACTTACCTCATCCTGGACGCCCGATACGAGAAGGTCCGGCACGGTGAAAGTTGCTTTGCCGGCCTCCGTCGAACGCCTCGACAGGCGATCCTCTCCGAGATCGACGAGGAATGGGCCACCGGACGCCATTACCTGAACATGGAGCCTGTCTGATCAAGCTGTCAAGAGAATCTCATCATCACCGCCGTCCGAACGATCACACGGCGAACCTACAGACGAGATGTTGCTTTGCCACTTCTGGTTGCGGTTGACCTGACTTTGACCGATCCCTCCTAACGGAGGGGTGTCCTGTCAGGGAAACAAGAGCCGTGACCTACATTAAATTCTGGATCATTGACGGTTACCAGGGCAGCAACCGAGGAGTCAACGTCTTTGATGTTGTCAAGACTAGCACCGATGTCTCAGCTACCTCTGCTGCTTCCACCGTAGGCGCCGGCATCAGAGCCCTCGCTTACAGCGCAGGCAATGTAGCCGTGAAGATTCGCGAGAGCAACGGTTATCTATTTAACAACGATGACGACAGCGTCTCCGACGTTGCCGGCGTTTCTGCCACCAACGAGAAGCGAAACCCGTTCTTCAAGCAGGGCGTCGTCGACACCAAGGTGTGGGCCGAAGATTTTGCGGTGGCTCTAAAAAGCAATCTGGACACACAGGGCGGCGAGTACCCAAGCAGATTCTTCATCGATGCATCCCAGACGCCACTGCCATGGTTTCACTCCACCGAGTCCACCATCCTCTTTGATGCCATGCGAGACGACGAGGATGGAACTGGCCGGTACTCATCCGAGCGAATCTACGGACACGGCACCAACACCCTGGAAGACCTGTTCGACGCGCAATCCTCTGCTGTCACAAGCATGGATGACGGCAACGGGTGGGATCACTCGGACAACCAGGCATGGTCAGCCTGGTACACCGGCATGTGCTACCAAGCGATGGACGCGGCCGTAGAAGCAAGCTTCGGAGCAAAGCTGCGAGCCACATTCACCTCCGCCAAGGTCTGCCACTACCAGCACGGCGTCGATTATGACGGCACCAGTGGTCGCAACTGCGTCTACGACACCGCACGGAGTTTTGTTCACGCGGAGTATGCCTCTTGGTGGAAGTGGACCTGTGCATCTTCGTCGGACTTCTCGTGCCCTCCGATCTACGGCGAAGACTCCTACTGTCCATTGGGCTGTTTCAAGGAGACTGTGTCAGCTAATCCGGCAGTGACGTTTTCGGGCCTCAATTACAACGCCACGACCCGGCATATCGAGGCAACGGGAAGTACTTTCTCTTCGTACACCGCGCCTACTGGTGACACTTCAGCCCGGAAGTTCGACCACGTCGAGATCACCGGCGGCACGGCCATGACCACCGGTGAGTACTTGATACAAACCAAGACCGGTAACGACATCGTCCTGGCGGCCGGACAGTCGTTGCCAACAGTGACCGACGGCACCGTTGCCGGCAAGGTCTGGACTACGACTGAGACCCTAGACGCCAGAAGCAAGATCGAGTGCGAGCGCGTGTTGGCCGACGTGAATGATTCCACAACCAAGACGCTAATCCCGTTCGTGCCAATAAACGGGATGAAGTACGCCTATCCTGGCGGCGGTTCACTGGTTGTCAACGGCAAATATGTGAACCCGTCTGGCGCTGGCATCGTGCGAAGCAAACAGGCCTTTCAGGACATTTGTAGTGCCATGGCGTCTGAGGGTGGGATCAGCGAATGCGTTGTGTGGGAGGGCACGCCGGCGCCACCGTTGGGCTCTAGCGACTGGGCCGACTTTGACGACGTCGTTGACGGCTACATCGCAGACAGCTGATTCGCCTCGAAACTAGCGCGAAGGAGGCGTCTGTCGGGCCTCACCCCCACGCCGCCAGCACGCTCAGCAGATCCAGGAAATTGACTTCCCCGCTGAAGTCGATGTCGGCCGGGCAACCGACGCAGATGCCCCATGAGGTGAGTACGCTCAGCAGATCGGTGAAGCCAACGATTCCATCGAGGTCAATGTCCTCCAGAGGAGGGCAAGTCTTCAGGAACTGGTTCCCTCCGGCGTCGACGTAGTCGCCCTCGATATCTGCGATCTCATTGTCGCAAAACAGGGTGCCGGAGACCGTAAGCTCGAGGGCCGGGGCAATCTCAACGCCCTTGAAGTTCTCACCAAAGACACTGTCGATCACGACAGCCGTCGCGTGGGCGCCGCCGCGCAGCCCGGCTACAGAGGACGAGAAGATCCGACAGCGTTCGAGGGTGACGGTCGCCGAACTTGATATGAAGACCGTGTCGCCGTGCGCCCGAAAAACGCAATCGTAGAACTCTGCGTGGGCGCCAATACCTTCGCCTCTCACGGCGCTCTCGTTCGCCTCGAAGTAGCAGCCATCAATTCGGGGAGATCCGATGGAAAAGGCGAGGCCACCGGCCTGATGGGAGTTCTCGAAGAAAATGCAATCCTCAATTGTGGGGCTGGCCTGCAGGATGTAGACGCCACCACCCTCAAAGGAGCAACCGCCACCTTTGAAGAAACCGAGGCCGTCGGTCAGGGTGAAACCCCTCAGTACGCTATCTCGCCCTTCGGACGTCGTGAATTGAACGCATGGCTCCCTCTGGTCGCAGCGTGGGGGATCCTCCTTGAACGGATCGATCGTCGTCACCAGCGGGCCGTCAGAGCTGCGGACGGTGATGGCCTTACCCAGGAAGTCAACGGCCTCGTAGTAGAGGCCGGGTGCGACGACGACTTCGTCGCCGGCGGAGGCCGCCTCGATTGCTGATTGGATCGTGGCGTACTCAGACGGCACGAGGAGTGTCTGCGGTTCCCCACCGCCAAATGCAGCAGCCGTCACTACCGAGATCAGTGCCAGCTGGATCGTCATCACTGGGCCTCCTATGGCGTCTCACGAACTGTAGTCTCGCATGAGACCTAGCGCATTGGAACGGTCGAGTCATTCTTTCGTCGAGTGAAACACACTGCGGAGGGACCCAGCCGGACCGCGGCGTCGTCCTCACCAGCGCTCTGACCTCTGCGTTTCGCTCTATACTGCCCGTTTGCGCGATCGGGAGCCCCGGCTCGCGGTCCTCCCGGTTGCTCCCGCGTGGCGCGACCCGGGCCCGCGGGCACGATCATCAACGGCAAGATCCGGAACCTCGCCAACTACGGCGCGTTCATCGAGATCGAGCCGGGGATCGACGGCCTGCTGCACGTCTCGGACATGTCCTGGACCGAGAAGATCTCGCACCCCAACGAGAAGTACAAGAAGGGCGACGAGGTCGAGTGCGTGGTGCTGGACATCGACCAGCAGAAGCAACGCGTCGGTCTCGGCGTGAAGCAGCTCTCCGAGGATC
>JABDKH010000190.1 GCA_013002345.1 Rhodothermales bacterium | reverse complement strand
CGGTATCCACCTTGTCGGTGGCAATCTCTAACAGCACCTCGTCGAGATCAATCGAATCACCCGGCTGCTTGTGCCACGCGATGATCGTTCCTTCGATAATGCTCTCCCCCATCTTCGGCATTACGACGTCCACGGCCACGTCGGTAGAGCCGCGCTCTTCCCGTCCCGTATCCGCCGCAGGACTGGACGCTGGTTCCGACGTCCCAACAGGCACAGGCGCCACGGCTGCGGCCGGCGCGTCAGCACCTGCATCAGCCATCACCAACTCAGGCTTGCCGGCGCTCTCTGACTCAGTCTCCGGCACTGTGGCCGATGCAGACGATGCCGACGACGTAGCGGCTGCTGCGTCCGTCTCTATGACGGCAATGACGGTCCCGACGTCAACCGTTTCCCCCTCGGCAACCAGAATCTCCGAAAGCACACCCGCCTCCGGCGCCGGCACATCGGTATCGACCTTATCCGTGCCGATCTCCAGAAGTGTCTCGTCCTGTTCGATCTCCTCACCGGGCTGCTTGTGCCACGTGATGATCGTCCCCTCGGTGATACTCTCGCCCATCTGGGGCATCTTTACTTCGACTTTCGCCATTGCGTCGCCTGAACAGCTACAAGGAATTGAGTTAGAGTGGTGACTCGAATGATAAGTATTAGCCGGTCATCCCGGTGTGACGCGTCCGTAACCTATCCAATGTGTACACACGCGAAACAAAAAAGTTGGCCATCTGACCCGAGGAAACCGCCCACCTTGAATCGAATATTGGACGGTACGAGAAACGCCCGAAGACTTTCGTCCACGGGCGTTTCGCACCAGAATTGACCCGACTCACGCGATAAGCGGCGCAATGACGAGCGCAACGACCGCAATCAGCTTGATCAGAATATTCAAGCTCGGCCCGCTGGTGTCCTTAAGCGGATCACCGACGGTGTCTCCGACAACCGCTGCCTTATGGACATCGCTGCCCTTGCCGTATACCTCACCGTTGAACTCAAAATCGCCCTCGATGAGCTTCTTGGCATTGTCCCACGCACCACCGGCGTTTGCCTGAAAGATTGCGAACAAGACGCCGGAAACGGTTACACCCGCCAGCAGACCGCCCAACATATCTTTCGATATGAATCCTACGATCACCGGCACAGAGATCGCGAGGATGCCCGGCGCGATCATCTCGCGAATCGCCGCCTTGGTGGAAATCTCGACGCACTTGGCGTACTCGGCCTTCGCCGTGCCCTCACGCAGTCCTGCGATTTCCTTGAACTGCCTGCCCACCTCCGTAATCATGTCGCTCGCCGCCCGACCGACAGCCCCCATGGCCATCGCGCTGAATACGTACGGAAGCATGGCGCCAATCAAAAGTCCTGCGAGAATCACCGGATTCGCCACGTCGATATTCTCGACACCAGCCTGCTGCATAAACGCCGCAAAAAGTGCCAGCGCCGTCAGCGCAGCCGAACCAATGGCAAAGCCCTTGCCTATGGCAGCCGTCGTATTACCGACCGCGTCGAGCGTGTCCGTCCGACCTCGCACCTCCGGTGGGAGCTTTGCCATCTCAGCAATTCCGCCCGCGTTGTCGGAGATGGGTCCGTACGCATCCACCGCAAGTTGAACACCGGTAACGGAAAGCATGCCGACCGCCGCGATGGCGATTCCGTACAGTCCTGCAAAATAGTCGGCCCCGATAATCGCAAAGGCCAGTACCAGCGCAGGAATACCGGTCGAAAACATGCCTACTCCGAGCCCGGCGATGATATTTGTTGCGGCGCCCGTGACGCTCTGCTTTGCAATACCCCTCGTCGGCCTTCCGTGGGTCGAGGTATAGTACTCCGTGACCAGGCCAATGACGACACCGGCAGCAAGACCTATCAACACCGCAAAGAAGACACCGGAGGATGTGTACGAATCCGCACCCGAAATCCACGAGTCAGGCAGGATCTCCTTGATGATGAAGTAAGAGAGAATGGCCATTAAACCCGCCGCGCCGAACTCACCCATATTGAGTCCCTTCTGAGGATTACCTCCTTCGCGGACTCGCACGAACAGTGAACCGAGAATCGAGACAAGAATCCCTACACCGGCCAGAGCAAGCGGCAGAACGACGGCAGCAATCTCATCGGTCCCCGTGGCACGAATGCCGCCCATGAACGCCGCCCCGAGAACCATGGTGCCGATGATGGACCCGACAAAGCTCTCAAACAGATCCGCTCCCATGCCGGCCACATCGCCCACGTTATCACCGACATTGTCGGCTATCGTCGCAGGGTTGCGTGGGTCGTCTTCAGGAATTCCCTCGTAGACTTTCCCGGCCAGGTCGGCGCCGACGTCTGCGGCCTTCGTGTAGATGCCGCCGCCGACTCTCGCAAAGAGTGCAATCGACGAGGCACCCAGCGAGAATCCCGATATGACGTTGATCACCTTGACCGTCGTCCACATCTCACTATAGACCAGGAACAACCCGCTGAGCCCCAGCACGCCAAGCCCGACGACGCTGAGCCCCATCACGAGTCCGCCGGAGAAGGCGACATTCAGCGCCTGTCCCAGACTGGTGCGCGCCGCCTGGGTCGTCCTCACGTTGGCCTTGGTGGCCACCCGCATTCCCACAAATCCAGCCACACCCGAGCAAAGAGCTCCCGTCGCAAACGAGATCGATATGAGCCACGACGAGTCGGCCCGGCCCGCATTGGCGAACGCGAGCAGAGCACCGACGGCGAGGACAAAGATCACGAGCACCCGATACTCCTGTCGCAGGAACGCACGGGCACCCTCTGCAATATTGTTCGCGATCTCGATCATCTCATCCGTTCCTGAATCTTGCCTGGAAACCCAGCGCGCGCGAACGAATGCGTAGAGGAGTGCGATCAAGCCTGCGACCGGCACGAGGTACAATATCAGTTGGCTATCCATAAATGTCTGGGCGACCCCCGGCCGCTATTCTGTGCAAAAGATCAACCGCAACACACGGGCGAGCTTCGAATGATGACATCGCACCGGCCGCTCAAACTGCAATTGGTGAGGTATTCGCGGGCCAAAACTGGTCAATCGGCTGAAGACGTGCAGCGGTTTAGAAACGGGAAAATATCGCGCTGGCGTAGCGGTAAGAAGCACTTAACGCATTATTCTAATCATCGCGGCTGATGCGGCGATTGTGCCTGCTCATGGCCACCTCTACGCCGTCGACTACATACGTCAGGGCGGCCTCGACCGCGCGGTCAATGGCCGCGACAACGTCCGGACCCTCGCTTTCGTCGAACGGTGACAGCACGAAGTCCGACTGGCCTCCACGAGAGAATTCCCTGCCGATCCCGACGCGAAGGCGTGGAAAGTCCCCACCGCCCATCCTGTCAATGATATCCTGCACACCGTTGTGGCCACCCGACCCTCCGGTGGCCCGGAGCCGCACCTCGCCCAGCGGGAGATGGATGTCGTCGACAATGACAAGGACATCGCGCGACGAAACACGATGCTGCTTCATCAGCGCCAGAACGGCCTGGCCGCTGCGATTCATGAATGTGGTCGGCTTCGACACGACGACGCGCCTGCCCCGCCATGTTCCGAGCCCCTGCACCGCGTTGTTCTTGTGCAGATCGAATGTAAGCTTGCAACGCTCGGCCAACAGGTTAGCGACCCGAAAACCGATGTTGTGACGGCTGTCTTCGTACTCCTCGCCTGGGTTACCCAATCCGACCAGGACACGGGGGGCTGCGGGCATTGGCTCTGGTTGGCGACTACGTCGGAAGAGACGCCTGATAAGCTCGACCATGGCTGTCGGGCTATTCCGACTTCTCCGACTTTTCCGCCTCGACGCCTTCCTCGCCCTCGACGCCTTCCTCGCCCTCGACCGGTTCTCCCTCGACACCCTCAACTTCCTCAACAACCTCCTCAACCACACGGCGAACGAAGCAAGTCACGAGGGACTGCGACGGCGATGTTACGACAGTGATGCCTTCGAATGAGAGGTCGGACACGTGGATGGTGTCTCCGATATCCAGATCCGAGATGTCCACGGTGAGATGGTCCGGGATGTTCTTGGGCAGGGTTTCGATTTCCAGTTCGTGTACAAGGAAGTCAAGATCGCCACCTTCGAGCTGGCCTTTGGCCTTTCCTACGTACTGAACGGGGACGGACAACTCGATCGCAACGCCTTCGCGGAGCATTTGGAAATCCGCATGAATAGGCATGTCGGTGGTGGGATTAAAGTCCACCTCCTTCAGAATGCAATCGTATGAGTCCTTGCCGATGCGAAGCTCGACGCGATTACGCTCATCGGTGAACACCAAACGGTGCAGATCGGCAGCCACGACGTGGAACGGGACGGTCGTCTCACCCATCCCATACACGACGCATGGTACGAACCCGGAGCGCCGCAGGGCCCTGGCAGATTTCTTCCCTGGCTCTCGTGGCTGGGCTTCGACTTTGAACGTATTCATTTCCTGATGCTATTATTGTTGATCGCCGATTCGGCGATCTTCTGAAAAAACCACTACGGGACGAACAACGTTGAGACGGACGCGTCGCGAGATATCCTGCTTATTGCGTCAGCAAAAATATCGGCTACGCTCACGACGTCTATGCGATCGGACGGTCGTTTCAACGGAACGGTGTCCGTCACAACGAGCCTGCTGATTTCGGAGCTCTCGATACGCTCATACGCAGGTCCCGACAGAATGGGGTGCGTGCAGGCCGCCATAATCTCCAGTGCTCCGGCAGCTCTCAGGGCCGCGGCGCCGCTCGTAATCGTGCCCGCCGTGTCAATGATGTCATCGATCAAAAGAACATTCTTCCCGTCGACCTCACCGATGATGTTCATCACCTCTGCCTCATTCTGCCGCGGACGTCGCTTGTCCACAACCGCAAGCTCCGCGTGCAATCGCTTCGCATACGCGCGGGCGATCTTCAACGCGCCCACGTCTGGAGCGACGACAACCAGATTTGACAGCTGGAGATCGTTGAAATAGTCAATGAAAACGGCACTTCCGTACAGATGATCCACTGGAACATCGAAAAAACCCTGAATTTGCGACGCGTGCAGATCCATGGTCAGAACCCGGTCGATTCCGGCCGTGGTCAGCATGTTGGCCATCAATTTTGCCGCAATCGACACTCTCGGCTGGTCCTTTCGCTCCTGCCGGGCATAACCGAAGTACGGAATCACAGCCGTCACGCGCGCAGCCGATGCCCTCTTCGCGGCATCGATCAGGAGCAGCAACTCCATCCAGTTGTCACCACGCGGATGCGTACTCTGGATGATAAACAGGTCCGATCCACGGATCGACTCGTCGTATCGAACGTAAATCTCGCCATCGGCGAAATCCTTGATGGCCACATGCCCCAGCTCAGTCCCGTATGACTGAGCGATATCCCGACCAAGAGCAGGATTCGACCGACCCGAAAAGAGGGTGATCGGAATGTCCCGATGAGAGAAAACCATGCTAGAGGTGACTCGGGGTCAGGGCCCGTCCATGTAGAATCGAAATACGACGCAGCTGAGGCCTACGTCAAAATGGCTGCCCGGGGAGGATTCGAACCTCCACATACGGCTCCAAAGGCCGCTGTCCTGCCATTAGACGACCGGGCAAGTACCACGCGTTCTCCCATGCCCCGGAGCCTTCAAGACATGGCCCAAGCACATCGAAAAAAATACACCGACCCCCCGCGTATGTCAACGAACCGGAGCATGATGCGTCTGTATTACGCCTCAATTCGTTTTTCGACGAACACGACCAACAAGCACCACGGAACCTGGTGACCTCCATGAGCGAAAAGCCAGTCATTGGTATCATCAGCGGCATGGGTCCGGCCGCAGGCCTGGACCTCGCCAGCAAATTGACAGGATTGACTCGAGCCACATCCGATCAGGATCACCTCCCGGTCATTTTGATGTCCTTCCCCGGCGATATTCCCGACCGGACGCGATATCTGCTGCACAATGAGGGAGCGAACCCGGGCGAGGCAATCTTCGAGGTTGCCCGCCGGCTTGAGGCTGCGGGTGCAACCGTTGCCGGCATCCCCTGCAACACTGCCCACGCCCCCCCGATTCTCGATCATGTAGCCCGGCGCCTCACCGAATCTGGAAGCCGCCTGAAGCTGCTCAACATGATCACCGAGACCGTTCATCACCTTCGCCAGACCATCGGTCCCGACGAAAAAGTGGGAATCCTGTCAACCACCGGCGTCTCTCACACCCGGCTCTATTCAGCTCCGCTCGCCGAGGCCGGCTTCGACACGGTCGAACTCGACGAGGACACGCACCACCGCCTGATCATGGATGCGCTGTACTCCCGCGAGTACGGACTCAAGGTCGTAAACCCTCCGTCTGCGAACGCACGCAAACAGGTACTGCAATCCATTGAGACCCTGAAGCAGCAAGGCGCGCAGAGTGTCATTCTCGGCTGTACCGAGCTCCCGCTGGCCGTTCCGGAGCATCAATGGGAAGGAATACGCCTCTTTGATCCCGGGCTGCTTCTGGCCAAAGCCCTCATTCGCCACACCTATCCGGACAGTCTCATCTCGGATCAAACGTAACGGCCCTGTGTTTTTCCAGAACACGCGTACCTGGAAACAGTGAACCCATGCCCAGTCAGGCAGTCGAGGACTACTTAAAGACGATCTACAAACTTCAGGGGGAGCATGCTGCGGTCACGACAGACATTGCTCGCGCCCTCGGGGTCTCCGCCGCGTCGGTCACTAGTATGGCAAAGAGGCTCGCAGACATGGGACTCGCCAATCATGAGTCGTACAAAGGTGTATCGCTGACGCCGGCCGGTGAGAAAGTCGCTCTGGAGATCATCCGTCATCACCGTCTTCTGGAGACCTACCTGAAGCGAGTCCTCGACTATCCGTGGGACAAGATGCACGAGGAGGCCGAGCACCTTGAGCATCATATTTCCGAGGAGTTCGAAGACAAGATCGAGGAGATGCTGGGGTATCCAACACACGATCCTCACGGAGACCCCATCCCGACACGCGACGGGCGCATCGCCGACGAGGTCTTGAGTTCACTTGCCGACGCCGCAGCCGGCGATGACCTGGAAATCAGGAGAGTAGCCGACGATGACCACGACCTGCTGGACTATCTCGAATCGCTCGGGCTACTGCCGGGCGTTCATCTTCAGGTAAGATCCTGCGCACCTTTCGACGGCCCGATTGTCGTCGGCATAGGCAATTCGGATGTGGTCGTCGGACGTGATGTGGCCAGACGTATTTTTACGTTGCGGTTGTCATCGTAGCGCCCGTCAATACGGAATGCGATCCCTGTTCTCGGTCCATACGCGAAAGGGTTCGGACGCTTCATCGCGGATAATGCGAGTCATTTTGAGCTGGCGATCTCCCGGCGCCACAGCAAGTTCCGTGTAGATGTAGTCGTCGTCAAATCCGGCGGCAGCGGCGTCATGGCGCGTTGATGCATAGTACACGCGGTCCGGTCGGGCCCAGTAGATCGCCCCGAGGCACATCGGGCAGGGCTCGCACGACGCATACAACTCGCATCCCGTCAACTGGAACGACCCCATCACATCACACGCGTTACGAATGGCAACGATCTCGGCATGAGCGGTTGGATCGAAGGTTGACGTGACCTGATTCGTGCCTTCCGCGATGATCTTGTCTCCACGAACCACCACCGCACCGAACGGCCCGAGTCCCGCCGCCGCATTCGCGGCCGCGATCTCTATTGCCCGATTCACAAACTTGATTTCCCGTACCAGACTCACGTCTCACCCACAGCGGCTATTATTATGCGCGAACATAGACAGTCCCTACCCGAGGATCAACGATGAAACATCTGGCCAAACGAACGGAAGGGTTAGTCCAGAGCGATATACGCGCGGTCAGCCAGATGGTTGACGCCGTGGCCGGCGTCAACCTTGGACAGGGCATCTGCGACCTTCCGACGCCCGCGGAGTTGCGAGCTGCCGCGCATACAGCCATAGAGGAAGGTCGGTCCACCTATTCGAGCTATTCGGGTATACCAGCTCTGCGGACCTTTATCCGGGACAAACTTCAAAACTTTAACCGGATCTCACGCGCTTCCGAGGACGAAATCGTCGTAAGTGTCGGATCGACCGGTGCCTTTGCAGTCGCTCTGCTGTCAATACTGGATCCGGGTGATGAAGTGATTTTGTTCGAGCCGTACTACGGATATCACCGGCATCTCATACTGGCCACGGGTGGGGTCCCGATCTCCATTCCCCAGCGAGGTCCGGACTGGACGCTAGATTTCGACAAGTTGGAGTCGGCAGTCACCGCTCGTACGAAGGCCGTGATTGTCACGACACCGGCAAATCCACATGGCAAGGTGTGGCGACGCGATGAATTAATCGCACTGCAGAAGCTGGCGGAGCGACACGACATCCTCATGGTCACGGACGAAATCTACGAGTACATGGTGTTCGACGAGCGTGAACACATTTCGATGGCATCGCTCGACGGTGCGTACGAGCGCACGATTACGATATCGGGATTCTCGAAGACCTTCAACATGACCGGGTGGCGACTTGGCTACGCGGCGGCGCCCGCCCCGATCATCGACAAGATGGGGTTGCTGAACGATCTATTTTACATCTGCGCGCCGACGCCGCTCCAGCACGGGGTCGCAGCAGCAGCCGAACTCGGCGAAGATTACTATGTCCGACTTAAGCAAGACTACACCAGCAAGCGCGAGCTGATGTGCACGACGCTCGAGGCGCTTGGATTCGACGTTCCCTGGCCGCAGGGTGCGTACTACGTGCTTGCCGATTTTGAGAAGCTGTCAACATCGGTGGCCGGGCTCGGAGATTCCCGAAGTGCCTGCAAAACACTCATCGAACGGTGTGGAGTCGGGACTGTGGCTGGATCGGCCTTCTACTCCAACCCGGCTGACGGCCGGCACAAGCTGCGTTTCTGCTTTGCGAAAGAGTGGGACGTGCTTCAGGATGCCTGCGAGAGGCTCGGGCGATTGGTACGCTAGCGGCTGCTACGCGACGCCCGTTGTCCTGAGAGCCTCAAGGACCTGATCGTGCATTAGACCGTTCGTCGCGATAACCCCGGTGTTGCCCTCCAGTCGGCCACCGTAGGCAAACTCGAGTGGTTTACCGTGAATGTCGGTGACTCTCCCACCAGCCTCTTCAACGACGAGCATTCCGGCCGCGTGATCCCAGATCTTCTCGACGTATCGCGATTGCGTAGGAAGCCTCATATAGATATCCGCCTGCCCGGCTGCGACGACTGCGTACTTCGCCTGGCTGTCCAGCCGAATCGAGTCGCGGCGGATACCGAGCACGTCGGCAACACGAGCGGCATTGTCGTGCGAACTGTGACCGGACTCCACCGACTCGCAAAATCTCGCCTCCGTAGAATCGTCGACCGAGCTCACGTGGACTTTCGCCTCGCCCAACTTGTCGTACAGTGCAGTCGCTGTGACTCCTCCTCCGAGCGAAGCCACGAAGGCTACGCCCTGACGCGACGGGTCCTTCGGGTCGGCGAGATTGGGACATCCGAGCACGGCGACTTCGACAACGCCTTCCACGATCAGTGCAAGAGCGACGGCGTATTGTTCTCCTCTCAAAAAGCCCTTGGTACCGTCGATTGGATCAAGGGTCCAGAAACGCTTTGACTGGCCCCGACTACAGCCGCGATCGATCCACGCAAGCACGTCCTCTGTCGACGCATCCGGGATCAGATCCTGAACGTGCGACAGCACCTTCTGCTGCGTCGCTCCGTTCTGCTCCGATCGCAGCATCGTTGCATCCTCCTCCCCGATGATGGGGTCGGACGGAAAATGCATATCGATGGCCCGGCAGACGAGCGCCTGGCTCCCAAAATCAGCGACGGTCACCGGACTGCGATCCTCCTTGCTGAGCGTCTC
>JABDKH010000189.1 GCA_013002345.1 Rhodothermales bacterium | reverse complement strand
GTACCGGTCAGGCTCGCGATGTATTCCGTGTGACCCGGAAAGCTGAAGCCAGCCAGATGAATCGCCTCCTTCGAGATCGGCGCCGTCACCATGGCGTCCGCTTCACCACCGAGGCAGAGACGTACGGCACGTTCGACAGACAGCATCGCCAGACGGCCCGATGTCGCCGTGACCTTTCCAAACTCGACGGTCGGTTTCTCATCCGGAACCACATCGAGAACAGTGATCCTTCCGCTGGTGTCGGGATGGATGGACAGACTGAAGTCGCGGAGGCCCAGGCTGTCCATGTGTTGCCGAACAACCGCTGCGGAGCCGACTACAAAGGCATCGATGTAGCGGCCCAGTCGAGCATCTGAGAGCGAGCGAATGATGACCTCCGGCCCGATGCCGTTCGAATCGCCCATCGTCACGGCGATCCGTGGTCGATCTGCCTGTTCAGCGCTGATTTCTTTTCTCTTCAGCACGCCTTAACTACTTCTGGGCCAGGGCCACAAACTCACGAAGGTATTCGACGATCAACCGGACGCCGAAACCGGTACCTCCAACGGAATGATACCCTCGAGCCGACTTCAGGAACGAAGGTCCCGCGATATCAACGTGGATCCAGGGATAGTCTGTAAAGCGTTCCAGAAATTTGCCGGCCGTGATCGAACCTGCCTCTCTGCCGCCAACATTTTTCATGTCGGCCACGTCGCTCTTGAGCTGCTCGGCATAGTGGTCGAACATGGGAAGCGGGTGTACTGGGTCCCCGCTGCGCTCGCCTGCGCGAACCATGGCGTCGGTTCTTGCCGGGGCGCCGTCATCCTGGTTCGTCATTACGGCCGCTACGCCACTGCCCAGCGCCACGACGGCCGCACCTGTTAACGTGGCCAGATCAACGACGAGTTTCGGGTTATAAGTCTTGGCGTACGACAGAGCGTCCGCGAGAATCATCCGCCCCTCAGCGTCGGTGTTAAGGACCTCGACCGTCAATCCCGAATGCATCTTGATAACGTCACCGGGAACGTACGCGTTCTCGCCCGGGCGGTTGTCCGTTGCGGGGATCATCGCGATAACGTACACGGGTAGATCAAGTCTCGCAACGGCCTCCATCGCTGCGATCACCGCGGCAGCCCCGGCCATATCCGACTTCATCAGGTCCATCGAATCCTTCGTCGGCTTCAGGGACAGGCCTCCCGTATCAAAGACGACGCCTTTTCCAACCAGCACGATCGGCTTGGCGTTGACTGCATTTTCCGGCTGCCACTCCATGATCGTGAATGTAGGTGGTTCCATCGAACCCAGGTTGACAGCCAGCAGCCCGCCCATTCCTTCCTCGGTGATCAGCGCCTTGTCCCAGACCGACACCTCGAATCCGTGCTTCTTGCCGAGCCTCTCGATCTCCTTTGACAGCAGGGTCGGCGTCTTGTCATTCGGCGACAGGTTCACCAGATCTCGTGCCGTAGAAACGGCCTCCGCAACGATCCGCCCGCGCTCGGCTCCACGACGCGCTGGCTTGTCATTCGATTCCGCGTGAACCACGAGTCGCTGTACCTCGTGACCATCATCGGCGTCGGTCTTGTACTTTCTGAAACGATACGAGCCCAGTACAAAACCTTCTACCAGCGCCTGACTTGCCGCTTCGGTAGCCAGTTCCGTTTCCGGAAGTCCCACCGCCACCGTGTCAACCTTGAACCGCGAAGCAGTGGCTGCGCCCGCCGCCGATAGTTTGCGAAGCGATTCCAGAGAAACGGCGTCTGCAGAACCAAGTCCGAAAAACGTTACACGCCTGGACTGAAAACCGCTCAGGTAGACCGTGACCAATTCATCCTCAGCACCCTTGAAATCTTCGACCGCCAACAGGCCGGTCTCGTCGTCACCGACGACAGCCTCTACCACTCGGTCCCGATCATCCTCGGTAACGGGTAGCAGTATCAGATCCACGTCGAGTTCGTGGAGATCTATGGTTGTGACAGAAACCTTCATCTATCGAGTATCCCTTGCTTTCTCTTCCATCAGAGTTGACAGGTAGGAGCGGTCCTCCGGGGTCAGATCATCCAGATCTGCGCCCTTTGAATCCCACCCCGCGAATCGTTCGGTCAACGATATGACCTTCTTTATGGCATGGTCCACATCCATGCGCACAAAGGCACCGGATGCCATGCGGTGACCGCCACCACCAAGCGACCGCGCCCAGTCGTGTACATGGACTGTTCCCTTGGACCGGAAGCTGACCTTGGTACCGGCTTCAGTCTCGAAGAACAGTAGCGCGACTTCCACGCCGTCGATTGATAGGACGTAGTTGACGAGACCTTCCGTGTCGTCGCGATCCGCCCCGGCCTCCTGCAGCATATGTTTCGAGATGACTATGTAGCCGAGGCGGCCGCCATAGCGCAGCGTTGCCGTTGCCAGCGACGCGCTCAACAACCGAAGCGAACCCAGCGTCCGCGTATCGTACAGTCTCTGGTGAATGTCTTCCACCCTCAGGCCACCGGAATCAATCAGCGTTGCCGTCACGCGATGTACCGACGACGACATGTTGCTGAAGCGAAACGATCCGGTGTCCGTCATGATTGCGACGTACAGATTCGTCGCGACCTCGGCATCCAGAAGCTCGACCTCTCTCTCCTCGATTATCTCAAATACAAGCTGCCCGGTGGATGACGCGGTCTCGCTCACGTACTTGTGGTCGAACCACGACTCCGCGTACGGGTGGTGGTCGATCAGCAATTTGATCGCCGGGGCGTTGCGAACAAGCTCGCCAAGCGTCCCGAGACGATCCTCCGTGTTGGTATCCACAACGGCAATCACGTCGGCCGCCATGATTTCCTCCCGTTGTGCGATACCGCCGTCGAAAATGACCAGATCGTCGGCTCCGGGAAGCCATTCGAGATTCCGCGCCGGCGAATCGGCGTTGATCATCAACACCTGCTTGCCAAGCTTCGTCAGCAGTCGACCCAGCGCCAATTGCGATCCGATCGCATCCCCGTCCGGGCGCGTGTGCGTCGTGATCACGAATCGGTCGAACCGATCAATCAGTGCGTTGGTGGAATCAACCATTCGGAAGGAATTCTGGTGGAAGACTTGCTAACGCCATTCCGGGTGCTAAGGTCCACTAACGACCTCCTCTTGATGCTGTGCACGGCCCGGCCGTCACCCGCCTCTCTATGCCGGGCGGGGCACCCGGCATCACCCGCACAAGTAATCACGACCTCCGCTCATGAAGATCGCTTGGCACCCTTCAGGCCCTTGATAGAGCCGGCCGACAGCAGGTTGACGTCATATGAGCGAACACGGGCTTTCGTGTCCTTATGACGTGCGAGTGCCTGCTCGATCAGAAGCGTCACCAGATCCGGAAAGGTTGTTCCTTCTGGTTCCCAGAGATAGAACGCAAAGGAACCGGGTATCGTGTTCACCTCGTTGAAGTAGACGCTGTCCGAGGCTTCGTCAATCAGAAAGTCGATTCGAACAACGCCGGAGCATTCGTGCAGCCTGAAAATCTTCTCGGCGAGCGCTCTGATCTCGGTCTCCATCTCGGCTGGAAGTGGCGCGGGTATGATCCGGTCCAGGGAAGCCATTCCCGCCGGGCCGGACTTGCTGCCGCCCGCTGCGGCCTTGCCTCGTCCCGCACGTCGCTGGTACTTGTCGGCGAATGTCAGGAGCTCCTCGGGACTGGAGCGAACAGGTTGCTCCAGCGCACTTAGCCGAACGAAATCCGCAGATCCCAGCACCGAGCAGTTTATCTCCTTGAGCTGCTCCACGGCACGTTCGACGATCACTTTGGAATCGTACCTGAACGCGTCCTCGATTGCGGAGTCAAGGGATGCACGGTCGCGTGCCATGGCGATCCCGATCGACGAACCAAGACGTGCGGGCTTGACCATCGCAGGAACCCCGATGTCCCGCACGATTCGATCAAGCCAGGCTTCCTCGTTTTCGGCCCACCCGTCCTCGCGCAAACCGATGAACTCGACGACAGGAATCCCCGCAGCACGACTCAGGACTTTCGACAACACTTTGTCCATCCCCAGTGACGATCCAAGTACGCCGCTGCCCGCGTACGGCACTCCGAACATCTCGCACAGACCTTGCACTCCGCCATCTTCACCCGACCCGCCGTGAAAAGCAGGAAGGACAACATCGATCATGTCGGCCGAACCGGGCTTCGTGAACCATCCCGCTTTCCTGACCGGCACGAGTGCCAACCGGCCTCCACCAGCAGGATCAAGATGCACTCGTGTCGCACGCGCGCGCAGATCGTCCAGGTCCGAATAAGCATCGAGTTCGAGAACAACGGAGCCTGTAAACCACGCGCCGTCTTTTCCTACGTACACTCCGACCGGTTCGAATCGCCGCCGATCCATCGCCGCGATGGCCTGGTGGGCTGAGATGACAGACACCTCGTGTTCGGGCGACACCCCACCAAAAAGAACGCCAACACGTATTCGGTCCAAAACTCGTAGATCTCCTTATTCAGACTTCAGATTCCACAAAACGGCCACGGTTGTACACGGCCCACGCCTTGCCTACCAGCTCTGTACCCACAAACGGCGTGTTGTGACTCTTGGATTTGATGTGTCTTTCCTCAAACCGCCATCTCGTCGAATCATCGAAGACTGTTAGATTCGCCGCCTCTCCCACAGAGACCGACGGTACGGGTAGACGCAGGATCTGGCGCGGTGCGACGACAATCTTCTGAAGCGCCGCTTCGAGCGACATGACGCCACTGGCGACCAGCTCTCTCACGGTAAGCCCCCAGGCGGTCTCGAGACCTATGATCCCGAACGGAGCGGCGACAAACTCCACCTCCTTTTCAAACGACGCATGAGGAGCATGATCGGTGCAGATGGCGTCGATTGTCCCGTCGCGCAACCCCTCCTTCATGGCCGCAACATCTTCGGCCGTACGCAGCGGCGGATGCATCTTGGTATTCGTCGAATACTCGGTCGCTTCGACACTCGAATCGGTGAGGGAGAAATGATGCGTGCATACCTCCGCTGTAACATTCAGCCCGTCGCGCTTGGCGCGGCGAACAAGTTCAACGGCCTTCGCAGTCGAGATGTGCGCGACGTGCACCGAGCCGCCCGTGAATCCGGCGATCAGTATGTCGCGCGCAATCATGACCTCCTCCGCCAGTCCGGGTATCCCGGTAACTCCCAGACGCGTCGCAACCTCTCCTTCGTTCATGTGGCCGTCGCGGTTGAGCGTTAGATCCTCCATATGGTTTATGACGGGCCTGTCGAGCATAGAACTGTACTCTAATGCGAGCCGCATCAGACCCGAGTCCTGAACTGGAGAGCCATCATCGCTGAAGGCGACGGCGCCTCCATCTACAAGGTCGGCCATTTCGGACAGCTGCTTACCCGCGCGGTCCTTGGAAACGCAGGCTATCGGGTGCACATCCACGACCAGGTTCTCCGCACGCTCTATGATGAACTCGACGACGTCGCGCGTGTGGATCGGAGGCTCCGTATTTGGCATACAGGCCACGGCCGTAAAGCCGCCGAAGGCCGCCGCAGCGCATCCCGTCGCGATCGTCTCCTTGTACTCAAAACCCGGTTCGCGAAGATGGACATGCATGTCCATCCAGCCAGGTGAAATCAGTTTGTCTGTGCAATCGTATGTGGGACTTCCATTCGGATCCAGATCCCGACCAATCGTCGTGATTTTTCCACCGCGGATCTCTACATCGGCGTCCTTGCGTTCGCCAGACACTGGATCAATAACTGAGCCCCCTCTGAGCAAGAGGTCCGGAGCCTCGGTCATCGCTTCATCCTCCTACATAAATCGTTCGCAACACGCGCCACTGACAGGCAAATCTAATGAGACACTGTCGTCGCCCGTGGCCGACATCCGATTGTTCTCTATGAATTCCGTGGGCAAGACCCGGCCGAGTACGGCCGCGCAAATCCGTTTCAAGCAGGCTGTGACCATTCGCCAGGTGTGAAGCCATGTCGCTGGGCCGATTCGTGTGATAGACTCCTGGCAGGCTGCGATCGCCCCCTGCAGCAGCAGCCCGGGCTCGCACGTCGACCAGCAGTTTTTCTGTAACTGCGGACAAGCGTGTATTTTAGAGACACGAACGACAAAGGCGATTGATCGAACGAAAGATACTTGTCGCATATTGTTCGTCTCTGACTCCATCTCACCGAGCGACCTGACACGAATCTTACGCATCCACACCCTCAAATTCGAAGATACTTTGGACGACGCTGGCAATCTCGAGCCGAATTCGTTGCCACAGGACCTGTTTCCAAATCGTGTTGAGGTTGACCTCAGCCGCATCCGGAACAACCTCGATGTGATGCGCCGTCACGCCGGCGGCGGACCGGTGATGGCTGTGGTGAAGGCCAATGCATACGGACACGGGGCGATCCGCGTTGCCCGGGCGCTTGAATCGCACGGTGTGGAATTCCTTGCCGTGGCCCAGGTGCAGGAGGCCGTAGAGCTTCGTCTTGCCGGCCTGGAGAGACCCATTCTCGTGATGGGCGTTCCACGCAAGCAGGACCTGCCCGTGCTGGCAGACATGCGGCTGGACATCCTCATCCATTCTCCGGAATGGGCTCGTACGGTCGCCGACTTCGCCGGGCGCACGCGCGAATTATCGGTCCACCTCAAGGTCGACACCGGGATGCACCGGCTGGGCATGAGGCCCGAAGACGTCGCCGAGACCATCTCGACGCTCGAGTCTGCCCCCGGAATACGACTTGCCGGACTGTGGACGCATTTTGCGTCGGCCGACGATCCGGAAAGTTCATTCACTGCGAAGCAGTATGACGTCCTCCGTGGCATCATTCAGACGTTCGGAGACAGGTTCGATTACGTCCACGTGCGCGCGAGCAATGCCGTTCATTACCATCGGGACGTCGGGTCGTCAGGTGAAAGCAACCTCATTCGGATCGGGATCAGCCTGTATGGATACCTTCACGATGCGCGTGCGGCAAGCGACATTGGCCTTAAGCCGGCGATGCGGATGGTTTCGCGCGTGGCTCAGACAAGAGTGATTGAAGCCGGAGAGGGTGTATCCTACAACCTTAAGTGGACGGCGAAAAGACGAACGCAGATTGCCACGATATCGTGCGGATATGCCGACGGCTATTTCAGAGCACTCTCGAACAAGGCAGAGATCGGCATTCATGGCAAGCGATTTCCGGTGGTTGGAACCGTGTGCATGGACCTGACCATGGTCAACCTCGGCGAGCCAGGATCGATCGTGGTGCAGGAAGGCGATGCCGCCATCATGTTCGGCGACGGTGGACCCAGTGCGTATGAGGTGGCCCAATGGGCCGACACGATCGTGTACGAGGTGTGCACCAACGTCTCCCGCAGGGTTCGCCGCGTGCATAAGGACTAGCGCCGGCGCACTCGGAATCCGCCGCAGGATCCACCGTCTTTGATCTCGTGCATCTATCTCACAATTTGTATGAAGATGCCGTTCGGACACGTTATATTTGATATTCAACTCGCCGAATCGCAATTCGGCGCCACGTCACCACTATCATTTCCGAGTCTCAAGAATGGCCGTTACATCCGAACCTTCCGATATCAACATTCTCGTCGTAGATGACGAAGAGGATGTTGCCGAAGTCGTTGGTCATTTCCTTTCTCAGGAAGGCTTCACTGTCCACAAGGCGTTCGATGGCGAGGAAGCGCTTCAGAAGGCCACGCCGGACATCGACCTCATTGTTCTCGATATCATGCTCCCCGGCCTTGATGGCTATGAAGTATGTCGTCGGCTGCGTTCCCGAGTCGAAACGGAGACGATTCCGATCATTTTCCTGAGCGCCAAAGTCGAAGAAGAGGATCAGATCAAGGGTCTCATGCTCGGTGGCGACGCGTACCTCACGAAGCCGGTATCTCCGTCGGTGATCCTTGCAAACGTGAAGGCTATCCTGCGGCGCAGCGGAGTTGAAGAGAGCCGGACGCTGCAAGTCGACGGCCTTACGATCTATGAGGACGAATACCGGGCGAGCCTTGCTGACAAGGACCTCGGACTCACATTGACGGAGTTTGAGCTTCTTCGGTATCTCGTTCGGCATCCACGCAAGGCGTTCACCCGCCAGCAGCTCCTGGAGACCATCTGGAAGGATGCCATGATGGTGACCGAGCGAACCGTCGATGCACATATCAAAAACCTTCGCGAAAAGCTCGGGCCATTTGCCGAGCACATTCAGACCGTTCGTGGAGTCGGGTACCGTTTCGTTCGAGAGGCCAGCGCCGAGTCGTAGGTCGCGGTAAAAGCCTGATTCCGGTACCCTAAGTTCTCCATGCGGCTACCCTGGCGCTCGTCGATTCGCGGTCGAGCGTGGTTGCTACTCCCCAGGGCATCCACGCAACTTCTGATGATGCTCACGTTCGTCGTGTTCGTGGGCGTCGCGGCCGCCGCGATCTGGCTGTACCTGGCGTTCGTTCTTCAGGGCGACATCGACAGCGTCCTGGACCGCACCATTCGAGAGCAAGCCGAGCGGGTCGCCGTCCTGTTGGATGACACACCCGCAGCTGAACTCACCATCGTGGCCCGTGATTTTGCCCAGATCGGAGAGATGCATATCACGGTAGTTCGTGGAAGCGAACTTGTCGTCGAGGAAATGCGGCTCTCGCCGTCAAACAGCACCATAGCTGCGCAGGTCGGTTTGCCGACCGAACTCCAACCGGGGCAGCGCGAAATCGAGCAACTCAAGTCTGACGCTGGGTCCCTCGTTCACTACATGAGCGTGCGCCGCGCTGAGTCGGATCTAACCGTTCGCGTCGGGCAGGGCGAGCCGCGCCTGCTGGCGCTTGTCAACCGGATCAAGGCGGCGCTCGTCGTCGGAATGGTGCTGGCGCTGGTGCTCGCCGTACTCGGTAGTTGGCTGGCGGCCCAGCGCGTCACGATCCCTCTTACAGAGATCCGCAACAGCGCCCGCCGAATCGCCGAAGGCGATCTCGATCGACAGATTCAGGTGCATTCACGCGCATCTGAATTCATCGATCTCGAGGACAGTCTGAACCGGATGTCCGACAGCTTTCGGGAGAAAATCGTCAACCTGCAACGCATGGCAGCCGTGCAGAATGAGTTTATCGGTAATGTGTCGCACGAGGTGCGGAATCCGATCTTCGCCGTTGGGGGCTACGTTGAGGCCCTCTCGTCCCCCGGTCTAACCGATGAACACCGTTCCCTGTATGGCGAAAAGGCGTTGTCGAACCTGCAGCGACTTTCAAATCTGTTCAACGACCTGATCGAGATCGCGCGCCTTGAATATCGGGAGGACCTGATTTCGCCGGACATTTTCGACATGTCGGAACTGGTACTCGAGGTGGGCGAATCCCTCCGCGCCAAACTCAAAGACAAAGGGTTGAGCCTGGAGGTCGATAACCCGACCCTTCTCGTGCATGCGGACAGAAATCGGATGCGACAGGTGGTAATCAACCTTGTCGAGAACGCCATCGCGTATTCGGACGAGGGTTCGATTCGATGCCGCGTTGCACGGAGAAAGGACAAGGTGCGAGTGGAAGTGATCGACACAGGTCGCGGAATAGACGAGGAGCACCTGGAGCGCGTATTTGAGCGATTCTACCGTGTCGATCCCGACCGATCGAGGAGAAGCGGCGGCACCGGCCTCGGCCTGAGTATTGTCAAACAGATCCTCCAGGCGCACGGACAGCAGATTCACGTCGAGAGTACGCAGGGCCGCGGATCGCGCTTCTGGTTCGAATTGCCCTACTCTGCCGCTGCCGACTACGTCGAACCCTAGACGCCAAACATTTTGCCGTGTTGAGTCGTTAAAGCGGTTTGGACTGCGCGTTCGATAGCCGATACTCACCTGATCGGGAACCTGGTTCGCCCCACGGTTCCGATTCTTACGAGCTCCATCGAGCCGCAGTGGAGCAAGTGTCCAATTCTGGTGTCTATGTCTGATTCTCACAACCAATCGACCCGGCCAGACTACGAACGACAGGACGTTGTCAGCACGAACGGCGGCGGCAACGGCAACGGAGAGACGTCGGATCCGGGGTACGAGAGCGACATCCCGGTAAACATGCTGTCGGCCCGCGATTTTGAGGCCGACCAACTCGTGAGCGTCTATCGCACGATGTTGACGTCCCGGCGTCTGGATCAGAAGATGCTTACACTCCTCAAACAGGGCAAGGGCTTCTTTCACATCGGTAGTTCAGGTCACGAGGCTGCCCAGGCTGCTGTCGCACTGTACGCCCGACCGGGATACGACTGGTTCAGCACATACTACAGAGATCTGTGCACCGCGTTATCCCTTGGCATGACATCGAGAGAAACGCTGCTCGCGCATCTCGCAAAGGCGGACGATCCAAACTCCGGCGGTCGACAGATGGCCGAGCACTTCGGGTCGAGAGAAAAGCATGTCATGACCACGTCGTCGTCGGTCGGAGCACAATTCCTGCCGGCGCTGGGTTTTGGCATGTCAATCCTGCGAAGTCAAACTGACGCGTTCGTCTACTGCTCGTGCGGAGATGGAGCGACATCCCAGGGTGACTTTCACGAAGCCCTTAACTGGGCTGCGCGACTAAAAGCGCCGGTGCTCTTCTTCGTTCAGGACAACAAGTACGCAATCTCTGTCCCGTCACACGACCAGACGGCCGGCGGCACCGCATACAAGTTGGCCCGAGGGTACGAGGGGATGGCGCGGGCACGCGTCGATGGCACGGATTTCTTCAAGACAGCCAGCGTCGCACAGGCCGCGATTCAACATATTCGGACTGGGAACGGCCCTTTCTGCCTCGTCGCCGACGTAGTCCGCCTTCTGCCACATTCGTCGTCCGACGATCAAACGAAGTACCGCAGCGAGGAGGAGCTCGAACGGGATTGGGGTGTCGATCCGATAGCCCGTATGGAAATGCATCTCACGGAGGCGGGCATACTTACGGAAGAGAAGATTCTGGACCTGCGCAAGGAGGTCTCCGTTCAGATCGACGCGGATACCAGATGGGCCGAAGCACAACCAGACCCTGCGCCTGAGACGGCAACGCAGCACGTGTTTTTCGAGGGGACTCTGGATCTCGACTTCGAGACCACCGACGAGAATTGGGCGGGCGAGCCGACGGTCATGGTGGATGCCATCAACCACGCGCTCGTTGAAGAGATGGAGCGCGACGAGAAAGTCATCGTGTATGGCGAAGATGTGGCCGGCAACAAGGGAGGCGTGTTCACCGCCACCCGGAATCTGACACAGCGATTCGGCGACGATCGGTGCTTTAACTCACCGCTTGCGGAAGCTTCCATCGTCGGGACGGCCGTAGGACTGGCAGCGTCGGGCCACACACCCGTCATCGAGATTCAGTTTGCCGACTACATCTGGCCGGCCATGCAACAGCTGCGCAATCAGGTCGGTCCGTTTCGTTACCGCTCCAACGGAGACTGGGAGTGCCCGATGGTGATCCGCGTTCCGTGCGGAGGGTACATCCACGGCGGTCTGTGCCACTCGCAGAACATCGAGGCGTTCTTTGGACACACACCAGGCTTCAAGGTAGCAATGCCGTCGAACGCAGCCGACGCAAAGGGCTTGCTGAAGGCAGCGATTCGCGGGCGTGATCCCGTGCTGTTCCTCGAGCACAAGGCGCTGTATCGCGCAGCCGCCGCTCGGACTGCAGAACCGCATCCGGAGTACCTCCTCCCGTTCGGAAAGGCCGCGATCGTCAGGGAAGGGACGGATCTGACCGTGGTTTCATATGGCATGATGCTACACAAGTCTGTCAACGCCGCGAAGCTTCTCGAGAAGGAAGGGTATTCGGTTGAGGTCATCGACATCCGAACGATGGTTCCACTGGACTCGGACGCCATTCTCGCGTCGGTCCGAAAGACCAGCCGCGCACTGGTTGTGTACGAGGACCACGAATTCGCAGGGTTTGGTGCCGAGATCGTCTCGCAAATCGCCGACAAAGCATTCGATGTGCTCGACGCACCAGTGAAGAGACTCGCGGGCGCGTTTAGCTGGATACCGTTCGCGGATCCGCTTGAGCGAGCCGTCCTCCCTCAGGATGACGACGTTCTGAACGCTATGCGGGATCTTCTGACGTACTAGGAGCTGTCGCCCGCCGGTACGTATCAGGCCAGGCGCCTATACAGCGTCCAGGGCCTGATCCAGGTCTCCCAGCAGGTCCTCTACATCCTCCACCCCGACGGACGCACGAATCAGGGAGTCGCTCAGCCCTACCGCGCGACGCTCCTCGGCGGGCACAGACGCGTGCGTCATGGATGCCGGGTGTTCAATCAGGCTTTCAACACCGCCCAGGCTCTCCGCCAGTGAGAATACGCGCGTTGCGGACAGGAGCCTGCGCACCGCAGCGATGCTGTCGTCCTTCAGGGTAAAAGAGAGCATGCCGCCGAAGTCGCTCATCTGGCGCTTTGCGATAGCATGACCAGGATGATCCGGCAAGCCCGGGTACAGAACATCGGCCACGCGAGGATGATCGACCAGGTAGGTCGCAATGCGATGAGCGTTTGAGCAGTGTCGCTCCATGCGAAGATGGAGGGTCTTCGTGCCGCGAAGAGTCAGAAAGCAATCCATGGGACCCGGCACCGCTCCACACGACTTGATGTGGAATCTTAGCCTCTCCTCCCAGTCGTCACGGTTCGTGCAGACGACGCCCCCGATGACATCAGAGTGGCCACCCAGATACTTGGTAGTCGAGTGCAACACCAGGTCGGCGCCCAGGTCGATAGGTCGTTGGAGATAGGGAGACGCAAACGTGTTATCGACAGCCGTGTCAATGCCTCGATCTTTCGCCAGACTGCAGATCGCCTCCAAGTCGACAATTCGCATTAGCGGATTCGTTGGCGTCTCGATCCACAGCATGCGAACGTCCGGCTTGAGAGCTGCCTCGACATTCTCAAGAGACGTCATGTCAACGAAGTCGAAGTGCAGCCCGAACGGTGCGAATACTTCTCTGAAGAGCCGAAACGTACCACCGTACATGTCGTTGCTGCCGACCACGCGATCGCCCGGTCGAAGGCACTTGACAATGGCGTCCATACCGGCGACTCCCGACGCAAAACAGATTCCGTGGCGGGCGTTTTCGAGCGCCGCGAGATTCCCTTCGAGGGCCGTTCGCGTGGGATTGCTCACCCGCGCATATTCGTACCCCAGATGCTCGGCGGGCGCAGACTGAACGTAGGTCGAACTCTGGAAGATCGGCGTCATGATCGCGCCGGTTGCCGGATCCGGCCGCTGGCCGGCGTGAATCGCAAGAGTACCGAACCCAAATTTCGCGTCGCTTTTGTTCATGTCAGTGTCGTTCCGGGCGTTTATTTGAATGGTTGACGGGTGCGCCTTCCCCGTCCAGGACCGCTAAACTGAAGAGCCCGGATTCCAACCTGAAATCCGGGCTCATCGCGTGATAAGTAAAACGAATTACATATCCTCGTAGCCTGCGCAGGACTGAACCGACTTCGCCATGTCCTCCTGATCCGTCTGCACATAGGCGGAGAAAAGTGCCATGCAGATGGCCGTCAGATCCTCGCCCTTCGCTTCTGTCAACTCCTTGGCTCGCTCGAGCGGTCCGATGGCCTCCGCGAAACTGACGCGGCGCGTCTCGGCAAGTTCTTCCATGCGAGCTTCTTTTGCGCTGATGTCCGCAGCCGACATGTTGTCGCGATTGCTTCTCAGCTCGTCGTCGATGCTATTGATTTCCTCCGAATACTCGACGGCCTGGTTGACGTAGGCGGCACCGAGGTTGTAGAACGCGTTTCCGTATTCGGGATCGAGTTCCACGGCTCGTGTCAGATTCTCAATGGCCTTGCCGAAGTCTTCCGCTTGAAGCAGCAACGATCCGTAGTTGTATCGATACAGCTTGTTGTCGGGGTCGCTCGCGATCTGCTCCTCGTACTTCGCCATCGCCCGATCGATCTGGCCGCTTGCCTGGAAGGCGTTCAGCAGCTGCGCCTGAATGTCGGTGTTGTCGGGAAACATCGCGGAAGCCTTTTCCAGGAGCGCTACCGCGTCGTTCGAACGATCGGACTGGTTGTAGAGGTCGGCAAGAAACACATAGGTCTGTGCGTCCTTGTCACCCATCTGAACTGCCTTCTCGAACGGAGCAACCGCCTCCGTCAGGTTGCCCGAGTTGATCAGCGAATAGGCCATATTGACATACGGACCAGATGAGTCCGGGTAGATCTTCGTCGCATTGCGGAAGAAGCCGGCTGCATCAACGTAGGCGTCCTTGTTGTCGCGCCCGCGATTGAAGGCCTTGCCACCCAGATCGAACTCCTTGTAGTACGCGAGGGCCATTTCTCTCGAAACGTCCAGTCCAAGCTCGGTTGCACGCCCGTACGCCGTGATCATCTGATCAACCATACTCGAATGCTCCGCGATATCGGTCACTATCGCAGCCTTCTCCTGCAACACGTCTCCCTTCAGCTTGTGGGCTTCCGCATTGTCCGGGTTGCTTGCAATCGCCGTTTCCAGATTCTCAAGCGCTCGATCGTAGTCCTTGTTTCTCAGGTCCAGCTTCGCACCCTCTACGTTTGGATCGCTGGAACAGCCGTCGGCGCCTGCCAGCATCACAAAGCCAACAAGCAGCGCGAGCACGAATGGCATCCTCTTCATGTTTTCCGCCTCGTTTCTATGTCTCTATGTCGTTCAAACTCAGAATTGCTAGACAGGTGCAGCAAGACTATGCTTCAGTCGCCTTGCATGCCCGGAAAAGCCACAGTCAATTGAAAGTAAGACCACCATTCACTTGTTTCAAATATTTCGCCAAGAGTTCGAGACCCGCCTCAAGTAGCCCGAAACGAGCACGTGGAACGGCTCTCGGCATCCTATCTTGCGCCCGTAATGTCCAGGAAATCCAGATATATGCAAGTCGAACCCACCTCCGAACCGGTCAGGGCCCTGCTCGACCGGTTGATCGACTACGCCGGTCTTTTTCCGCCGGCAAGCCTGGATTTCGACACGTCTGTCCGCTACTTCGGACAATACCTCACCGGGATCGACCGGTGGATGCTGCGGTCGTTCGTGTGTCCGGTAAGCCGGCTTCCCGATCTGACGAAGTACGCATATCTTTTTGAATCGTGCGGAGGCGTTCGCATTTCTGTTCTTGGCCCGCCTGCCACGACCGAAGCCGCATGGCGCTCTGACTGCACCGGCACGCTACAGACGGCAGACGCGTTCAACCGGAGTATGGCTGGACTAGCCACAGCCGACACCTTTGAGCTGAAACTCCCGGCGGCTGTTGCTGAAACAAAAGCCTCCCTCGAGCGCAACCTGGAGCACCTCGTCGACGGCGCACTTGATAGAAATACGGCCGAGTATTTTGTTGAGCTCGTCCCGGCCGCCAGAGACCCGCGCACGTCGGCGCAGGTCGTATCTGATCTCCGTCAACGACACGGTGACCTGCACCTTGGCCTGAAGATCAGAACCGGTGGCGTAACCCCGGACGCTGTGCCCGCCGCGCGGGACGTGGCACGGTTCGTCTGCGAGTGTCGTGATCATCATGTGCCGTTCAAGGCCACGGCAGGACTGCATCATCCGCTCTACCACTTCAGCGCAGACGTCGGCACCGACATGCACGGTTTTCTGAATGTGTTCGTTGGAGCAATTGTCGCGTCCCGGCACAACCTCAGCCCGGATCGACTGACCGAACTGCTCGTAACATCAAGCCCACCGGAAATAGATTCGGCAGGCGACGGACTGCTCTTCAAAGGGCATAATGTCTCGATTGAGGATATCAAGCAGACACGGGATAAACTGGCCGTTTCATTTGGCAGCTGCAGCTTCGATGACCCCAGGAATGACCTGCTTGGTCTCGGACTCGTACGACTCACACCTTAACATCAACCACCCATGCCCGACAAGCCGCTTGCCGAAAGATCATCGTTCGTAGAGGTGGAGAAAGACTCGCACTTCCCCATTCAGAATCTTCCGTATGGCGTTTTCCGACGGTTGGGAGATTCGGAACGTCACATCGGTGTCGCGATCGGCGACTACGTGTTTGACTGCAGCCTTGCAGAACAGTCGGACCTCCTGGCAGGTGACCTCGTCAAGGCGACGTCTCCCTTTCAAACACACTCACTTAACCGATTCATGTCACTGGGAAAGAACCGATGGGCAGAGATCCGGGCTCAGTTGATGGATCTGCTGGACAGCGCAAATCCCACACTGCGCGACGACGCGACGTTGCAGGAAAAAGTGCTGGTCCCTCAGGACGAAGTGACGATGGAGTTGCCCGTCGAGATCGGGGACTACACGGACTTCTATTCGTCTCGAGAACACGCCACCAATGTCGGAACCATGTTTCGCGGGAAGGAGAATGCTCTTCAACCGAACTGGCTGCACCTGCCCGTCGGTTACCACGGTAGGGCAAGCAGCGTGGTCGTCAGTGGTACGGATATCGTGCGTCCGCGAGGGCAACTCAAGCCCGACGACGGCCCTCCGACGTACGGTCCATCGCGGTTGCTCGACTACGAGCTGGAGATGGGTTTCTTCGTTGGTACCGGGAATCCGCTCGGAACGCAGATCCCTGTAGCACGCGCATCAGATCACATCTTCGGCATGGTGATCATCAACGACTGGAGCGCCCGCGATATCCAGAAGTGGGAGTACGTACCGCTGGGACCGTTTCTCGGAAAGAGTTTTGGCACAACGATTTCGCCCTGGGTTGTCACGCTTGAGGCGCTGGAGCCCTTTCGTCGGGAAGGGCCTGTGCAAGACCCGGTGCCACTGCCCTACCTGCAATCGCCAGGCCGGTACGCCTACGACGTCGACCTCGAGGTGACCCTGCAGGCGGCTGACGGACAATCGATGGTCGTTACACGCTCCAACTCCCGCTATCTGTACTGGGACATCGTTCAGCAGCTCGCCCATCATACCGTGAACGGCTGCAACACACGACCGGGGGATCTCATGGGGTCGGGCACCATAAGCGGACCGACGGAAGAGAGTTTTGGAAGTCTGCTGGAACGCACCTGGAGAGGAAGCAAGCCGCTCACCCTCTCGGACGGCCAGACGCGAACGTTCATTCAGGATGGCGACTCCGTTATCATGACGGGTTGGGCCCGGGGAGAGGGCTACCGCATCGGCTTCGGCAAGGCCGAAGGCAAGGTTCTCCCGGCTGCAACGGACGAGTAGACTCTACGTCATACTGACGTGTCGGGTACGTCCCGACCGACAAGATCGTCACACGCCGTGTCAAATATGCGGAGCGGACCGCCACTTCTGCACGCGTCCCCGCCCGGGCGCGGACGATCTGGCACAGAAAGCGGATTGGCACATCGATTGATCATCCTCCACTAGAGATTCGGCCGAAAAGAGCGCGAAACTCCGGCTACAAACTGAACCCAATTATGGAGGATAAAGACATGACAAGCCTTATTCGTTTCTCCCCCACCACTGAGGTCCGTTCGCTGCAGCGCGAAATCGACAGGATGTTCGACAGCTTCCTACCGAAAGCGAACGGCGATTCCGAGCAAGCCGTGTGGACGCCACGTGTGGACCTCGCGGAATCCGAGAACGCGTACCTGGTTCATCTCGATGTGCCGGGCATGAAGAAGGAAGATCTCGAGGTGAATTTCCAGGACGGCTCGGTTACTGTCAGCGGTACCCGCAACGAGCAGACGGTCGGCGAAGACGCCAACTTCGTCCGGGTCGAGCGACGGTTCGGTCGGTTCTATCGATCGTTTGATCTGCCGAAGACCGTCGACTCCTCGAAGATCGAAGCGACGTATGAAGACGGCGTCCTCTCGATCAGGATTCCGAAGGCAGAAGAAAGCAAGCCGAAGTCAGTTACGATCAAGTGACGGAAATCGCGATCTCGAACGGAGCCCGGCGGAGACCAATCTGCCGGGCTCTTTTTGTGTGGGCGCGTCAGACTTCCGCCCTGCGGTCGATCGGTAGGATGAAACGGAATGTCGTACCCGATCCGGTCTCGCTGAACACCGTGAGCTTCCCGCCGTGCGCTTCTGCGATGGCGCGACTGATCGCGAGCCCAAGACCCGTACCCTCTCCCGTTCGCGTTCTCGCCGTGTTTCCCTGATAGTATCGATCGAAGAGATGCTCTATCGCGTCGCTGGCTATTCCGGATCCGTCGTCGGTGACCGACACCTCCACGGCATGATCCTGAAATCGGGCCGTCATCGAGACGAGCCCGCCTGCCGCGGCATGTTTTCTCGCATTATCGAGCAGGTTCTGTAACAACCTCAATAACCTCGTCCCGTCCGCGTCTACCACCGGCAACCCTGGCTGAATCTCGACCTCGAAGTGCGTGTCGTCAATCGCGAACAGGCCGCGCTGCCCGTCTGCGGCTTGCTGAACGAGCTCGCCCATCGGGACCGGCTCGAGTCGTAACGGTGGCACGTCACTATCCAGGAGCGACAGCTCGAACAGATCTTCAACGAGACGCGTGACATATCCGACCTGCCGGTCGGCTGAGTCCAGAGATGTGCGACTAGCGTCGACATCGCCCGACTGCAGGTGACGACGCGCCTCTTCAATATGACCCAGGATGCCACCCAGTGGCGTCCGCAAGTCATGACCGATGTTGGCCACGAGATCTCGTCGAAGGCGATCGGTAGCGACGAGTGAGTTGAAGCTCTCTTCGACCTTTTCAGCCATCATGTTGATCGACTGCGACAGCCGGCCGAACTCGTCGTCACGCGCGCTATCGAGACGTTCTGCATAATTCCCCAGCCCGATCCGCTCGACACTCGACGTCATGAGTCGGATGGGGCGGATGATCGCCCACGTCAGAACTCCCCCTATCATGATGGCGACCAGTCCGGCCAATAGCGCTACCGCAAGCGCGGCGCGCCGGAGTGCACTGACGGTCTCTTCGAGTTCGCGGTCTACCGAACGGTCGAGAGGAATGACGACCACTCCACCGACCCGAAACCCGGCTGCATCGAACAGCGGAGCCACCCCGTAGGAATTGCCATTCGACGGACTGATCTGTATCACCACATCGCCGGACTCGAGCTTCGTCGCGAGATCCGCAGGAAGCGGTGCGTCGCCAGAAGTCTCGCCGCCGCCGAACACCCGCGGGTCGGGTCGAATCGTGCGGATGACGTTTCCTTCCTGGTCCACCAGTACGATGGGATCGGGAAACCGCGTGGCGAGATCGTTCGCGAGCGGAAGAGGCAGAGAGGTGGGGCCGGAAGTCAGGTCAGGTACGCGTCGTTCGATTTCCTCTGCAAGACCGTCGACTCGCAGGCGGAGGCTGTTCTCTACCAGGTCAAGACTCTCTTCGTAGGCAAAATAGGCACTCAGCCCTACAGCCAGAACACCTATAAGTACTTGCACGCCAACAAGAAACGCAGCCACCTTCCAGAAGACGGTTTTGCGCCACCATCGTGTGCCGGATTCGTTCTGGTGCGAAGCTGCCACCGCTACTCTTCTTCCTGAAACTTATATCCCACGCCCCAGACGGTCCGAATGAATATGGGGTTTCCCGGGTCCGGCTCTATCTTGGATCGCAGCCGCTGAACGTGCGAGTCGACGGTGCGATCGTAGCCCTCGTACTGAATGTCCCATACTCGATCCAGCAGTTGCATTCGTGTGAACGGGCG
>JABDKH010000188.1 GCA_013002345.1 Rhodothermales bacterium | reverse complement strand
CGATTTCCTGCGATTCGGGAGATCCGGAAGGAGAGGAGCAGCAGACCTTCTTCCGTACCAGCGGCAAACAGATTCTGAACCGCGAAGGTCAACCGGTGGTGCTGCGGGGCGTGGGGCTGGGTGGCTGGCTGATGCCTGAGGGTTACATGCTGCACACACCCGGGTATGGATCACCCACTTCAATTCGAGGCCAGATCGAGGATCTCATAGGAGCCGCGAATGCGGACCGCTTTTTCGAGATCTATCGACAGCAGTACGTAAAGAAGGAGGACATCGACCGTATCGCCGAGTGGGGGTTCGATCATATCCGCCTGCCCTTTCACTACAAGGTGCTCTACGATCCTGACCTGGGTTCATTTCGGGAGGAGGGGTTCGACCTGTTCGACCGTTTTATAGGCTGGTGCAAAGCCAACGGGATATACGTGATACTGGACATGCACGCGGCGCCGGGCGGTCAGAACGGCGGTAACATCAGCGACAGCGACGGTACGGCACGTCTCTGGCTGGAACCGGAAAATCAGGAGCTGACGATCGAGATCTGGAACGAGATTGCGCGGCGTTACAAGAATGAGCCGTGGATCATCGGGTATGATTTGATTAACGAGCCGGTGCTTCCATCCGGTGTGACGGGTACGGACTTTCGGCGGTTCATGCTTCGGCTCTCGTCGTCGGTTCGCAACATCGATCCGAACCACACGCTCTACATCGAAGGGAACTGGTACGCGACCGATTTTTCGGCGCTCACTCCTGCGTTCGACAACAACATGGTGTGGGCTTTCCACAAGTACTGGAACTCGACCGACGCGGGCACGATCGGTTATCTGTTTCAGTTGCGGGATGAGACGAACACGCCGTTGTGGCTGGGTGAATCGGGTGAGAACTCCAATGACTGGTTCTACGAAGTCACCCGGATGGTCGAGCAGAACGGGATCGGTTGGAACTGGTGGACGCATAAGAAGATTGAGACGGTTACGAGTCCACTGTCGGCTCCGTATGCGGACGGGTACGAGGACGTACTTGCTTACTGGAGGGGACAGGGCCCCCGTCCGTCTGCGGACGCTGCCAGGCAGGCGTTGTTCGCTATGGCGGAGAATCTGAGCATCGACCGGTGCGACTACCGGCCCGACGTCGTGGCGGCACTGTTCAGCAACACCTTCGCATCGTTGCCGACGCCGTACCGGGAATTGTCAATTCCGGGGACCATCAGTGCGACGGATTACGACATTGGTGCGCAGGGAGTATCGTATTCGGACACGCAGCACAAGAACGAATCGGGATCGCCGGGCCTGGCAAACAATGGCGGCCAGTATCGAAACGACGGCGTCGACATTGAGAGGACCGACGACATCTCAGGCAACGGGTATAATGTTGGGTGGATTGACGCGGGTGAGTGGCTACGGTACACGGTTGACGTGGCCGCGTCCGGATCGTACACCGTGACGTTTCGTGTGGCGTCGGCTTCGGGTGGGGGACGGCTGGCGATGCGAATAGATGGAGTCGCGGTGATTCAGCAGCTGGAGGTGTCGGCCACGGGCGGATGGCAGAGTTGGAATAGTGTCAGCGTGAGCGGTGTTGCATTGACGGCGGGGCGCCATGAGCTACGGATTGAAGTGACAGCCGCCGGCTTCAACCTGAACACGGTCGATTTTGGCTTGTCGGGAGCCTGAATCGCTGAGTACGCTCGCTCGTGGTCTGAAAAAGCGATGATCAATTGTGAATTTGGTGAACGGAAGACTTGAACAGTGATCGATTTGAACGATAAAAAGTGCTTTTTTGCTTGCCAAGAACCTATTTTCAGTATTGAGATTACTGTTCTCAAGGATGTCCATCGGGGTGGTACAGGCTGACTTGACCAGACAGCCCCGTGTCCTTAAGTTCTTCCTGAAAAGGTTTTCAGGACGTTTCATCTGGCGCTCGACGCGGACGGCTTTCGTCGTCCTGGAAGATGCCATCTCTTGAAGCGAATCGAAATTAACTTCGGGCTTCGCGGACGTCGCGACGCCTCGAAATTTCTTAAATAGTCATTTACTCCACGGAGGAAAGTATGACTGAATCCGTTACGAGCCGCCTCGCGGTCCTCGCATGTCTGATCGGTGTCATCGGAATGACCGTGAGCCCGGCGCATGCACAGCAACCACCAATAGGTGACGAGTTTTTCTTCTTCGCGGAGGGGTCGAACGTCACGATTCCTGATTTCGGTGGCCAGATTGTAACCGATCCGACGAATTCGGAGAACTCGGTTGCCCAGTTCACCTATTCCAATTGGGCGGCCCCGGGCTGGCGCTGGGATGGACAAGACGGCGTCGACATGTCAGCGAATGTTGGAGCAGCAGTTGGTGAGGGCGATACGCTTTATGCCCGGATATGGGCCTCCTCGGATAATATTGGCAAGCCCAACGTCGGAATTGTCATGTACGATGCAACGGACGAGTCGCCTGAGGTCTGGGCCGAGAAGGATGTGGAGTATCGACTCCTTTGGTTCTATCCGGCCTGGCTGATGAACAACGAGTGGCATGATCTTGCCATCCCGTTTCCGCCTTCGACGATCGCCGCCCTCGATTCGGCCAAGATCGGCAAGAATGTGGACGGAACGGATCTGGCAACGCCGCTGGATACCCTGGCCCAGTACTGGTCGTATGTTGGCGGCTGGGCGGGTTCCGTAGGGCAGTACGTTGATCCAAACGGCCAGCAATGCAACCCGAATGACGCGACCGATTGCATGGTGTTCAAGGACTTCTCGTGGGAGCATGTTCGCGGCCTGGCGCAGTCGTTTGACAACGCCGATGGCGGTGGTACGGTCTTCATCGATGACCTGTACATCGGAGGCCCGAGCACAGACATCTCTGACGCCATCGGCGCACCCTCGGCCATGGGAGCAATTGCCGTTGGCGCCGACGGTGCTGAGAATGTCGTCAGCTGGACGCACAACCCTGAGTTTGGCGGCTACAACATCTATGTGAGTGACGCGCCCATCACGAGCCTCGGCAAGGTTGGTGAAGTGGTCAAGCTCGGCACGGTTCCGTTCAACGCGGACACGTTCGAGTATCGCCATCGTGTCGAGTTTCCGCATCCGTCGTTCGCAGGCGGTGCGTTGTACTACGCGGTGTCGAGTACGAGCGCGTTCGGTGTGGAGAATCCGGATGTGAGCGCAAGCGCAACAGAGATCACGAACCCGAATGCAGCGACTTCGCCATATATCGGTATGCTGACTTCTGCAGAGGGTGACGCTCTCTTTGCCGCCGTATCGAATGGTGACGTAGCTCCCGGTGCTCTCGCGAACTTCACACCCTTCGGGTTGAATGCCTCCCACTCCAGCGGTGGGGATGCCCCGCTGCCGACAGGTGGCGACGTTGACAACTCTGCCAACATATGGCTGGGCATCTATTTTGATGCGGCAAATGATATCAATGAGCTCTATATGTACGCAGAGGTCACGGATGACGTCGTCAGTCTCGCACCGCCGACGGTGGACGCGAACGACCCCGCGTCGTGCGGTGGCAACATCTGTGGCTCAACGGACTGGAACTTCGACAGCATCGAGATGAACTGGGGCTCCTACGAGGTACCCTGGTTGCTCGGTTCGACGCACACCAGCATCGAGGATGCAACCACGTCGCGCGGAGCGACGCCCGACCACCAGCTTCGGTTCTCGCTTTCAAGCGATGGAGCAGGTGGCATTCTGAACGATGCTGTGGCGCTGCAGCCGGGACCGAACGGCCTGACCTGGGAATTCCCGAGTCACCAGCCCCAGGGTGCTCCGATCGTCAATGGCGCGTCCGTAAACGGGGACTTCATGACCGACGGAACCAATGTCGTTGGATGGAAGGTGTTGGCAGTCATGCCGTTCGAGTCGATCATCGACCCGGCTCCGCAGCCGCCACTAACGCCTGACGCGATCTTCCAGCCGCCGGCAATGGATGAGATCAAGATCGTTCCGTTCAACTTGATGCTGAATGATCAGGATGAAGGCGGGTCGCGTGAATCTCAGATGCAGTGGAGCATCAAGCCAAACGCCGCCGGTGGCGCGTGGGCCAATCCGCTGATGTGGACGGTTACGGCCGTTGCAGGTCGCGATCTGGCAACCGCGATCGATGAGGAGGGTGGCGAGGTTCCGATCGAGTTCGCGCTGGAGCAGAACTATCCGAACCCGTTCAACCCGGCAACGACCATCCGATTCGCGCTGGCTTCGGCTGAGAATGTCTCCCTCACGGTCTACGACGTGCTTGGCCGTGAAGTCCAGACGCTCATCAACAATCAGCAGATGGGCGCCGGCAGGTACCGCGCAGCGTTCGATGCGGAGAAACTCGCATCGGGCATGTATGTGTACCGACTCAGCGCCGGAACGTCGTTCGTTGAAACCAGGACGATGATCCTCGTCAAGTAGTCGAGTGAGAAAGGGTGCGGTGGCGAAAGCTGCCGCACCCCTTCTTCTTGATACGCTTTCTTCTTGATACGCTTTGAATCGTTGAAGCGAATCTGGTCCGATTCCACTCAACGACGGGCTTGACTACGGAGTCGCCTGATGGCAGCTTTTTCGTACTGTGGTATTCACTAGAGCGTGCGTTCCCATGACGCGGCTATGTACTGTACTGGCACTTCTGCTGTCGCTTACTACAGCCTCAGCATCAGCAGCCTCAGCGGCAGAACCCTCATCACTCCCGGACATCACGGGCAAAATCGCGGGGCGAGTGACTGACGCCGCCACCGGCGATCCGCTCCCGGGCGTAAACGTGCTCATCGAGGGGACAACCCAGGGCTCGGCTACCGATCTGGACGGGTACTACACGATCGTGAACGTGAAGCCCGGGACATACACGATCCGATGCTCTTTCATCGGCTTCCGGATCGAGGTCGTCGAGAACGTCCAGGTGATCGTGGACAAGACGACGCGTATCGACTTCGAGCTTCGCGAGGAGATCTTCGAGGGAGAAGAGGTCATTGTTACCGCGGAGCGGGGCATCGTCCAGGTCGACCGTACGACAACTACGGCGGTCGTTGACGGCGAACAACTGGCGGCACTCCCGGTGACGTCTATTGGTCAGGCGATCGACCTTCAGGCCGGCGTCGTGGACGGGCGCTTCAGAGGTGGACGTTCAGGGGAGGTCGCATACCTCGTCAACGGCGTACCCATCAACAACGCATTCAACAACCAGGCTGCGTTCGACGTTGAGCAAAACATGGTGGCCAGTCTGGAGGTGATCAGCGGCGTGTTCAACGCCGAATACGGGCAGGCACTCTCCGGCGTCGTCAACATCGTGACAAAGGATGTCGCCGATAAGTGGTCGGCGTCATTCCTTGGCTACATCGGCACGCTCGCGAGCTCAAAGTCACTCGAATTTACGAACCGGTCAGTCGCTCCCGGCAACGGCCTGCTTCCGTCCGACTTCTCGTCGGAGCAAGTGAAGTTCTTTGATGCCGCTGGTCTGGACCACTTTAAAGACATCCAGTTCTCGGTCGGCGGCCCCGTCATCAAGGATCGACTCGGCATGCAGGCATCGCTACGATACCTTGATGACAAGGGATATCTCTTTGGGCGCGATCTCTTTTCACCGTCGGATTCGTCGGCGGGACTCACGCAGTCTCGAACAGACCAGTGGATCATAGAATCTACCGGAGACGGCGAGATTATACCTATGGGCGCCGGCGAGCGCCTGTCGCTGAACCTCACGGCAAATGTCAGAATAAGTCGCACCTTCAACCTAGACTACAACCTGTTTCTTCAAGACGGGAGTTCCAAGCCGTACGACCAGTATTTCAAGTACGTGCCGGAAGGCGTCAACAATAATTACGTCTTTAGCCAGACACACATTGTGGGGCTTCGATATACAGTTGGCAATAAGTCGTACGGAAACGTCTCGTACAGTTATCTAAAAGACAATTTCGAGAGCCGCCGCTTTGATCTCCCGGACGGCTACGATCTCGACTATTGCATAGGGTTGACGTCAGATGATCTGACTAACGAAAATCTGCAACGCTGCAAGCTCGACAGCAGGTACCAGACGCCTCGTCTGAGCAGCCTTGTAGGTTCCAACGCCTTCAGTGTGGGCGGTAACTATCTGGGCTCCGGCGACGAAACGACGACCACGCACACGATGCTGGCGGACTTCAGCAGCCAGGTGAATCGAATCCACCTCATGAAAGCCGGTGTCCAGGCTCGTCTCCACTCCCTTCGCAATTTGGGCTACGGAATCGAGAAGTCGGCCCGGACCCAATTCACGGCTCAGATCTCTCCCTCGCAATACAGCAGGACAATTCTCGAGGCCAATCCGATCGAGTTCTCGGCGTATGTCCAGGACAAGATGGAGTTCGAAGGGCTGATCGTGAACGCGGGCCTCCGGTTCGATCTCTTCGATCCGGACTATGATCTTCCAAACGATTGGGCCCAGGCTGACAAGGAACGAATTATCAACCCTCTGGTCCCCACGGATTCAATCTCAAACCGGACACCGGCTGACATTCAGCTTCAGCTGAGTCCGCGAATTGGCATCGCGTTTCCGATCTCTTCGACCGGTGTGATGCGGTTCTCGGCGGGTCTCTTCTTCCAGACGCCGCGCCTTAACCTGCTCTACACGAACCCGGAGTATGAGGTAAACCCGGCCGCAAGTTCTGTGCAGTTTGGCAACGCCGGACTTGATCCTGAACGAACACTCGCGTTCGAAGTCGGTCTGCAGCAAGGTCTCACGGAAGATATCGGACTCGAGCTCACCCTGTTTGCGAAAGACGTCCGAAACCTGACGGGCCAGGAGATCGAGCGCACACCACGAGGCGACTACGCCATACGCTGGATCAACACCGACTATGGGACGATTCGCGGTCTGACGTTCTCGCTCTACCAACGTCCAGGCTCTCTGCTCAGCTGGACGCTGGACTACACCCTTCAGTTCGCCGAAGGCACCGCGAGCGATCCGGGTCTCGCCTTCGAGCGGGAAATTGCGGGCCTGGAAAAAATCCTCTCACTTGAGCGCCTCAACTGGGACCGCCGACACGTGCTCAACGGGACAGCGACGCTGGTACCCTACGAAGGATTCAGCCTGACCTTTGTTGGCCGGATGCGCAGTGGTGAACCTTACACCACGACGAGGAATTTTGTCAGGTCCACGCAAGTAAACAATGCGGACCGTCCGCTGCAGTTCTTTTCCGACCTGCGCGTGTACTACAAACCGAAGATGATCAAGCAGGACATGCAGCTGTTTCTGCAGATTGAGAATCTCTTCGACACACGGCCTGAGTACGCGGTCTACTCATCCAGTGGCCGCGCTGACGAATCGCTGGAGAAAGAGTTGGACAGGGCGCGAACGATCCCGGTGGGTGGTGTAAACAGTCTCGACGAATGGTACTTCAACCAGGGATGGTTCGGTGGCCCGCGTCGAGTGAGCCTCGGGCTCAGCGTCAGAATTTGAGGCGGTTATTCCTATGGCTTACGGCTCTGAGATACACATGAGAACGTCTCCAAAATGGCTTCTGGTACTGGTAGTACTTGCACTGGTGGTGCCATTCGATCTTCACGCGCAGAACGGATCCTCGTCGCAGGTACCGCCCGAGTACCGCGGCGACGAAAGCGAGATCGCGCGCGGAATTCTCGACGGCAATCTTATCGAGACTAACTTCCGTAACCACGGAGAATTGTCTCGATGGAACGACAACCCGTGGGGTATATGGCCCAGGGGCGTCGGTGGGCGCCACGTCGACGGAGTGGGCGTCCTGGTGTCGGGTAGGGTACCCGGGGAGAGAGCCAAATGGTCGTTCTACGAGGGAAAGCCGGATACCATGGTAAATCCGGTGATTCTCACGTATCGGGATTTCGGAAAGAAGACGGGCCCAAGCGGTGAGCTGTGGGGATGGCTGCCGTTACCCGGTTTCAACAATCCCAGACGGATCAACAACCTCGGCCAGCTGGAGCCAACCCCGGCTCTAAGTGATGATCAGGCCTCGTGGCCCGAGTTCTGGCCAGACCGGCTGGGCAATCCTGACGATCCGGGCTGGGCAGGGCAATGGAATGGCTTCTTCGGTCGAGGCGTTTTCAACGCCGACCTCGAGAGCTACTACGTGATGGATGATTTCTCCGACAAGGAGTATCAGGTCTCGCCGGGTAGCGGCCAGCCGCTGAGCCAGTGGGGTGTCTTCTATGCAAGTCCCACCGACTCGACCGTCGGTGGACTCGGAATGCAGACCGGCGTTCGGATTTTCCAGTGGGCCAATGTGCTGGCGGAAGACGCCATGTTTCTGCTGTACCGGATTACGAACGTGAGCGAATACGACTATGTCGCGAACCCGCCGATTGAGGATGTCGGTCTCTGGTTCGGTCAGGTCATGGACTACGGCCTCGGAAACGAAGAGGGTGACGAAACGGCCTCCTTCGATCCCCAGCGTGATGTGACGTTTGGCTTCGACCAGGATGGCATCGGTCAGTCGCCAACCGGTCAGCTATATGATCTCGGATATACGGGGTTTGCCTTTCTCGAGAGTCCGGCTCGTGATGATGACGGGACGGACAACGATGAAGACGGAATCACCGATGAACTTCGATTCGGTGGTCCCGGTATGCTCATCGAAGGGCAGGACGCCATCCGCGCCTTCGTTGAGGCCAACTACGACATGGAGAACTTCGAGCGTTACAACGGACCGCTTGAGGAGCGGCCGGCGTTCGCAGAAGGAAGGTGGTGGACGGGCGATGAAAACCTTGACTGGGTTGGCTTCGATGACGCCAACGGCAGTGGTGTTATCGACCCGGGTGAGAACACGCGTAGCGACGTAG
>JABDKH010000187.1 GCA_013002345.1 Rhodothermales bacterium | reverse complement strand
ACTTCCTCCGAAAGACGGCGATCGTTCTGGGGAACGAGGTAGAAGGTGTTTCGGAAGATTTTCGGGCTGCGTCAGATGTCGTGTGCCGCATCGACATGATCGGTTTCGTAGAGAGCTACAATATCTCTGTCGCGGCTGCTCTCATGCTTTATCACGCACATCTCGCTCGCACGAGTGGGCGAAACGGCGGTGGTGATCTGAGCGCGGCGGAAAAGCAGGCACTAACCGCACAGTACTATCTCCGTGCCGTTCAACGAGCAGAAGAAATCCTGCTAGAAACCGACCGGAGAGCCGACTAGATGCCCGAGCGTCTGCGATCGTGCGCGACAGTGATGCCCCACATCTCTGGTTCGTGCGGAGCAGCGTCGTTCCAGTCGCCGAATGAATGAGAGCCATCTGATGTGTAGTGTACGCGGTACGTGCCGGCAGGCAGCATCAAGACTGTGTTCACCATGCGGTTCTTGCTAGCGCCGCCTGCGTGCTCCGTCATTCGAAACGTCATCTCCCACACGACGGTGCCATCATCAAGGTTCTCTATCCATCCGTAGTCATACATCTCTCCGCCCACTCCTTCTCCCACCGCAAAAACCCTGATGCGGCCCTCTTTCTCGAGCGTGAAGTCTGCTTCTCTGTTCTCGCCATCAATCACCTCGGTAATGCGAGCCAGAGTCGAACGATCGTCCGCAGGTGAATAGGTCGCAAGCCGGTCCGAATCGTCCGCGTCCACCGGCGCTATTGTCACGCCCCACGCGGCCGCGTCAAACGGGCGATCGGAGTTCCAGTCTTCGTACGAGTGAGATCCATCCGTTATGAAATGAACGATGTAATTCCCGACATCCAGCTTGATGACCCCGTCGAACACCCGGTTCTTGCTCGCTCCGCCTGCATGATCAGTCGATGCATAATCCATGCGCCACACTTGTTCACGCGTATCGGTATTCACGATCCAGCCGTAATCGAACATGCGGTCGCCGCGGCCTTCGCCAATCGCATAGATCCGTATTTCCAGAGGGCGGACGACCGAAAAACCGGCGGTCTGGTGCTGATCGTCGCCCAGTCCGCGAAGCTTGACAACGGCATGGTCAAGCGAGATGTTTTCATAGTCGAAGCGTGAGATATGTCGCAGATCGTCGGCATCGGGGACGCGCAATGTCAGGCCCCAGAAATCGGGGTCATACGGCGGTATGGCATTCCACTCCATGGGGGAGTGCGAGCCATCCGAACTGTAGAATGCGGCATACCGACCGGGTTCGAGACTGATCTGGTCGCGGCTCAAGCGGTTCTTTTCGGCGCCGCCCGCGTGTTGCAGATTCGCGGAACTCATCTCCCACACTTTCTGCCGCGAGTCGACACTCGCAATCCATGCATGATCGAAGGCATCGCCCTGTACGAACTCACCGACCGCATACACATCGATGTCCAGCGGTCGCTTTAACTCAAAACCCTCCGCTACGTAGCGGTCATCCGGAACACCGGTTATCGTCAAAAAGGCAGTCGACAGGAACCCATCGGCAAGGTCGTCGACGTTCGTCACGGGCCGGCCGGCGGGCGAAGTTCGGATCTGAATACCCAGTTCACTTTGCAACTCCTTGAAGCGCTCGTCAAAGTCCTCGTCGTTGTGCCAGTTATGACGATCAAATAGCTCCCGTATTACATTCCGGATGATGTCGCCAATGTCGCGAGGATTCCAATCTCCCCGATTCCAGTCCGTGTAGGAAGCGTAGTACACTTCGTATGTCCCGGCCGGAAGCGAAATCTCATCTGTCACCTTTCGCAAGTGTTGATCTTCTTGCTCACCGGCGTGCGTACTGAATTCCCACACGGGCATGCGGGTGCTGGCGTCGAGAATCCATGCCTTGCTCGCGAGCGGTCTTGCGCCACTCGGGTCGAAACAGATGGTTTCGATAGATACACGAGAGTCATCGGCAATAACAAAACCAGCCGTGCGTACCTCGCCGAACTCGCCCGCTCCGAGATCTACCGTGACGGATGATTGGGCAGCTACTCTGGATATTGAACCTGTAAACAGTAGAAGCAGGAAGGCTAGAGCGAGAATCAGAAGTCGAGTCCGATCAGGCAGGATTGTCCGACCCTTCGAATAGAATGTTCTGGTCATAGCCGCGGCGGTGTATTATTTCGGGTACGTATGCTCCGGTTGACGAAGCGGTAAGGCAAAAGTTACCCCGGCAGCATCGTAACGAACGCGAGGTGGCTCCGGAAGACTCGAAATCAGCCGGTGTACGAGATCCGGTATACGATGCCTGCCTGGTCGTCCGATAGCAGAAGCGAGCCGTCGGGCATCTGCTCAAGGTCGACGGGGCGGCCCCAGTTGTCACGACCTTGCAGCCAACCTACCGCAAACGGTTCGTAACTGATCGGCAGGCCGTCATTCCCGAGACGAATCAGCGCGACCCGATATCCGACCTTGTCTCTTCGATTCCAGGATCCGTGTTCTGCGATGAATATCTGGCCTCGATACTCTTCGGGGAAACTGTCGCCGGTGTAGAACTCCATCCCGAGCGCTGCGACATGCGCTCCTAGTTGCTGAACGGGCGCCACGAACTCGGATGCGGATCTACCCGTACCGAATACCGGATCCTGAATCCCCCCGGCGTGAATGTGCGGAAATCCAAAATGTGGACCCGGACGAGATATTCGGTTCAGTTCGTCGGGAGGGATATCGTCACCCATCATGTCGCGCCCGTTATCCGTGAACCAAAGGTCGTCCGAATCCGGATGCCAGTCAAAACCGACCGTGTTTCGTATGCCGCGCGCCACGATTTCGAATCCCGAGCCATCGGGATTTATCCGCGTGATGGCCCCGTACGGATCTTCGACCTCGCATACGTTGCACGGCGCACCGACGGGGACATAAAGCTTCCCATCGGGTCCGAATGCGATGTACTTCCACCCATGCCAGGTATCGCGCGGATAGCGATCTGTGATCAATGCAGGGGCGGGAGGGTCCGCGAGGAGACTTTCGATATCGTCGTATCGCCAGACGCGATCGACTTCTGCCACGAACAGAGATCCGTCCCGGAACGCCACTCCGTTTGGCATCGTGAGGCTACGGGCGATGGTGAATATCTCGTCCGCCGAGCCATCCGCGTTGTTGTCACGGACCGCATACACGCTACCGTTGTCGCGCGTCCCGATAAATAGCGTGCCACTCGGCGAAAGCGCCAACGATCGAGCATCAGGAAGGCTGTCCGCGTAGATCTCGATCTTGAAACCGTCCGGCAGCACAATCCGGTCAATTCCCTCCTGCGGCGTCAACTTCGGATCGCAGCCTGTCGAGGCGAGAAGCGCAACAAAGACCCATGTTCGGAGAGGACGTCTCATGACGGATTGGTCCTGCTCGTGATCTACCCTACTCGCCACTCGGCAGCGATCGCGTCGAAGGCGCCTCGTCAATCGCGGTCCGGATCATGACAGCGACGTCTTCGGCCTTGCGCTTGTTGTGCTCCAGGGTGAGACTGGAGTGATTGAACATGTCGACGATCGTCCCGATAAGGCACAACCCCCCGGTCAGCAGATAGAGGATCCCCATTCCCACCTGGTCGAGATAGAATCGGTGGATCCCTCCAAAACCTAGAAAACCGACGACTGCGAGCAGGAGAGTGACGGTTGTGTCCTTTCGCCTTTTCCGGTAAACGGCGGCGAATTGACGCGCCTGCTCTTCGCCCATCTCCTTGATCAGGGAAGCGACGTGCAGAAGCTCCTCGTCTTCAACTTCCGGCAAGTAGGTAATGGCTTTCGAGATTGCCTCTGACATATGCTGCCCCCTTTACTTTAGATCAAACGGTTAGAGCCTGTGGCGGGATTACGTGGCCAGATTCGCACGACTCGACTCGATATGGCGAGCAGGGCAAATGGTGAAAGCGGATGAGTGTCGATGGCCGCGACGACGTCACCGTGCAGCAATGAGGCCAGTGCGTGCCCCATTCCACAGCCCGGACATTCCAATCCAATCCACTTGAAGAGGCAGAGGTCCAGGGTCGGTGGTGCTGCCGGATCAGTGCACGCGAGAGTTACAAGGGCGACTATCCAGAAGACGATCTCGCCGGAATTTTTCAACGTAAACATCGTTGTTTAAGCCTTCAATCTTTGCATTCAATGTACGCGGTCAGAATCAGATCCTGAAGGGCGCGTCCAAGGGCCCACACAGCCACCAGAAGCTGGATTGCGCGCGCGGCATTTATTAACAGAATATGCAACGTATTTGGGGGCCCTCTTGACGGCGGAGGGCTACTTTTTTTAGAGACGGATGGTCTGGCAGCCGCATCCCGGCGCTCGATCAATCAGAGCCATCAGACGTGGGCGGGTCGGACCGTTCCGTCCACCGGAGACAATCAAAGGAGGTTAGAAATGACTACCCCGAACGTTAAATGGTTGATGGGATTTCTGCTACTTGCCCTTTCGGCCGGGCCGGCATTCGCACAGGGTGTGACAACGGCCGGTATGCGCGGAGTCGTGAAGGACGCAAACGGGGCGACGCTGCCGGGTGCAAACGTCGTCGCGACCCACGTCGAGTCGGGTTCCGTATACGGTGCCTCAACCGGAATCAACGGTAGCTACACGATGCGAAATATGCGCGTCGGTGGCCCGTACGCAGTTGAGGTCACGTTTGTTGGATTTGAACCGTTCAGCTATGGGGGCATCTATCTGACGCTGGGGGAGACGTACCGTCTCGATGCCGTACTTGCGGAGTCCGCTCTTGAGCTGGCGGGGGTAGAGGTGGTGGCTGCTCGTGGCGTCTTCGACGCGGAACGGACTGGTGTCGGGAGAAACATCGATGAGGCCACCATCAACAGTTTGCCGACGATCGGACGCGATCTTGCGGATTTTGCTCGTATGACGCCGGCCGCCTTCGTCGGCAATGACGATGATGATGGTCCGTCGATATCGATTGCCGGACAGAACAACCGATACAATTCGATCTATATAGACGGCGCCGTCAACAATGATGTCTTCGGCCTTTCGGCCCAGGGCACGAACGGCGGCCAGACGGGATCCACCCCAATTGCAATCGATGCGATCGAGGAGTTTCAGATCAACCTCTCTCCGTACGACGTCTCGCAGAGCGGATTCACAGGAGGAGCCATAAATGCCGTCACGCGCAGTGGCACAAACCGGTTCGAGGGCTCCGCATACTACTACACCCGCAACGAGAACTTCGTTGGCAAGACGCCACCGGCCCTGCTGGGTTCTGGATCAGAAAGAACCAGGGTTGCGGACTTTTCGAACCAGCGTTTCGGTGCTCGCCTGGGTGGTCCGATCATCAAGAACAAGCTGTTCTTCTTCGCAAATGTTGAGATCCTGCGTTCAGAGACACCGCAGCCGTTTGACGTAGACTACACCGGAAACTCGTCTCTGGCAGACCTGGACAATTTGCGCCAGGCGCTGCTTGACTCGGGATACGATCCGGGCGAATACGGAAGCAAGAAGAGCTCGCTGGACGACGATAAGGTGCTCGCAAAGCTGGACTGGAACGCGAATCCGAACAACAAAGTCAGCCTGCGCTACAGCTATTCGAAGTCGGACAACGTCGACGCATTTCAGAGTGATGCAAGTGACATCGAGTTCTCGAACAATTCGGAGGTCTTTCCGAACAAGACGCATTCACTTGCGGCCGAGTTGAACAGTACAATCGGTAACAACTACGCCAACAAGCTGATTGTAGGTTTTACACGGGTCAGTGATGACCGCGGCTTTGCCGGCGACCCGTTCCCTGAAGTGAACATCGACGACGGCTCCGGTGAGATTCACTTCGGTTCGGAACCGTTCTCTACGGGCAATATCCTGGAGCAGGATATTCTGACCGTCACAAACAACTTCAACTGGTTCCGCGGAGACCACACGCTGACATTCGGTACTCACTTCGAGTACTACGACATCTACAACCTGTTCATCGCTCAAAACTTCGGCGTCTACGACTATGACAGTGTGGACGACTTCCTGTCCTCACTGCGCGGAACTCCCGTAGAGCCGGGGTTCTTCACACGTGGATACTCCCTTGTTGACGATGAGACCGGAGACGCTTCGAATGCTGCAGGGGTGTTCAAGGCGATGCAACTCGGATTCTACGTGCAGGACGAGTTCCAGTTGAACGAGCAGCTTCGCCTGACAGGCGGTATTCGTGTCGACATTCCGAAGATCCTGGATGAGCCCATCTTCGCTCCGGATGTCATGACAACAACAATACCTGATTTATCGGCAAAGGCGGATCTCAAAGGAGCTCTTCCGGGCCAGGTGCCCAAGGCTGCAATCTATCTATCGCCACGCGTGGGCTTTAACTACGACGTTCTCGGCGACCGTACCGTGCAATTGCGCGGAGGGCTGGGAGTCTTCACCGGTCGAGTGCCATTTGTATGGCCGGGCGGCATGTTCACGAACAACGGAGCAACGGTCGGTCGCATCAGTGGGACCACGTTGCCCAACGGTGACCCCGTGCCATTTGTAGCAGACCCGAGCCAGGGTCTGACATCGAGCGAAGTAGATCCGACGCAGGAAGACATTCCGAGCGGTCGGCTCGAAATGTTTGAGGAAGACTACAAGTACCCGAGGGTCTTTCGAACGAGCCTTGGAGTCGACTACGATTTCGGATCGGGCCTCGTCGGAACCCTCGAGGGTCAGTACACAAAGAACCTGAGCAACATTGTCGTCCGAAATCTCAATCTGAATCCGGACGCCGTACAGAACATGGATGGACCTGATGGTCGCCCGTTCTACACGGACGAGGCGGGCGAGGACGTGTTCATCGATCCTCGCTATGAGGCGATTCATGTTGTCGGCAACACGAGCGAAGGTTACAGCTACGATGTAACAGCTTCGCTAACGGGTGCATACGACGACGTGATCACCGAAGGTGACCGGGTATCCTTCAACCTGTCGTACACATATGGGACGTCGAAGGTGATCAATGACGGAACGTCCTCGCAGATCAACTCCAACTGGAGAACTGTGGAGATAGGGAACGAGCTTCCGAATAATCCGAAATTGTCGCGATCAGATTTCGCGATCGGCTCGAGAATTCTCGCCGGCGTCACGTTCCGCAAGGCGTTTTTGGAGAACCTGGCGACTACAGTTTCTCTTCTGTACACGGGGGAAAGTGGAGCTCTGTACAACTACACGATCGACCGTTCACCGATCGGTGGCGGGTTCAGAGACTATGCACTGATCTACGTGCCTAACAGTGCCAGCGAGTTAACGTTCATCCAGAATGGTGATATGAGCCCGGCGGACCAGGCGGCCGCTTTTGATCGGTACATTGACAGCAGTGAGTACCTGAGCAGCCGTCGCGGCACGTATGTGGAGCGCAACGGGAGCCGGATGCCGTTCGAGAATATCGTCGACCTGCGGTTGGCCCAGGAGGTCTGGGGAAACATAGGTGGGCGTCGTCAGACGCTCGAGATAACGCTTGATATCTTCAACCTGACGAACCTTCTTAACAAGGACTGGGGTCAGCGCTACAACGGATTCACGAGCAGTAGCAATGGTGGAGCCGAGATCTTGGAGTTCAACGGCTTTGTCGATGAAGCCGGCGGTGACTTCACGCCGCAGTATCAGTTGGAATTTGATCCGGACAGGACTCCGACCGAAGCGGATTTCTTTGATAGCCGGACGAAGGATTCTGGTACCTACGGTTCGCGCTGGCAGATGCAACTCGGTGTTCGATACAAGTTCTAGTCGGCTTCAGACTTGAAGTAAGATGGGCCCGTCGTCGGCGGGCCCGTCTTATATGTGCCAACTAGAGTTGTGTATAGGCAGAAAGAAAAGGGCGGCAGCCGCGATTGCGGTGCCGCCCTTTGTCGGGGGTCGTCTGCTGACGTTTCCTACTTCTCCTCGAGTCGTGCTACGACCTTGCGGTCGCCAAACATCTCGACAGTTGCGCGGTCGTTCTTTCCGGCCGTGACCTTGGGTGTGCCTCCACCGAGAACGATCTCCAGGCGACCGTTCGATCCTGACACCGTGATCACCACAGCGTCGACGCGAGCCGGTTCGATGTTCGTGGAGTCCGTCGAGGCTACTTCCACGACGGCGAACGTATACCGGGTGACACCCCAACCGGTCAGCACATCTTCAAAGTCGAGGTTGTCGCCGTCGGTGATGTTGTCGGAGAATCCGTCTCCATTAACATCTCGACCGCCATCAATGAAAGTGGTCTCGTCCATCCGAACAGCCGTATTACCAACCGTCTTCACGCGGTTGCCCTCGGCTTTGGCTGTTATAGACGTTCCCTCTGTAAGCGGATTGCCGTTCCAGTCGGTGACGTCAAGTGTGTACGTCGTGCCGATTGAGGCCACGCCGGGCTGTACCTGGATAACGGGTCCTCCAGTCATCAGCACAGGTGTGATGGCCGTTACAGGATCCTGATTCTCGTCGGCCGTGGTGGCCGTTACATTCACGACACCATCCGGCGGCAGTGGATTGCCTGAGATCAGGTTCACGGATCCGCTACCCTGAGGGTTGGTGGTCGTAGAGCCTTCGACCAGGCTATAGTCGGTCGCGAAAGACACGGAGGTACCTGGGCGCACCGGATTCGAGTACTTGTCTCCAACAAGCACTGAGATCCGGTTTGTCAGATTGAAGGCGCGCAATCCGGGATAGTTGAAGGTTGCAGGACCCAGGGTGAAGTGTTCCTGGTCCGGCAGGCCGCCGTGTATCGCGATTGAAACGGGAAGCGAACGGATCGTTGTGCCGAGCACCGTCGCCTGGGCTACGATCTGGGCTACACCGGCTATCGTTCCGGCCGAGATATTCACTTCCACCTCGCCGTTGTTGTTTGTCTCGCCGACGTCCGGGAAGATGAACTCGCCTCCACCGGGTGCTTCGCCGAACGAGAAATTGACGGTCACCTTGCGGTCAATCGTCACCGGCTTGCCAAGTGAATCGGCTACCTGGAAGATTAGAGTCGCGACCTCGTCGGAGCCGCTCTCGCGTACGCCGATAGCGTCAGTGTCCTGAGACAGAAGTAGGATATTGGATCCGTATCCGGAAGATTCCGATATCTCGTCGATCTGGGTCAGGCGAATGATGGGCACGTTGACCGCGTTGCCGGCGATCGCGTCCGCGACGGTCACACTGGCCTCACTAAAGCCAGTCTTGCGGGCGACGACGACAAGATCCATCGTGCTGTCGATCTTGACGTCAAAAACATAATCACCTTCTACACCGGTTTCTCCGAGGACATCGTTCATCGGTAACACGGTGATGGTCGCGCCGCTGATCGGGTCGTTGTTCTGATCCAGCACACGGCCGATGAGGGTTACGGTGCCACTCTCGCTGTCACCGCCGAACAAATCGCAGCCCGAAGCGAACAGGCCGGTGAGGAGTACGAGAAATACGTAGGTCGGGAAACGTCTCATGGCTTACAGACTCGGTGGGTACTACAGGGACCGGAAATACCGGGGAATTCAGGTGGGGTATCGACCACTCCAAAGGCATCTTTAGCCGCTTTCAGGGTCATTAGTCTGGCTGAAGCGCATCCTGAGCCTCAGGGAACGAAGAGAACCCATTCTAATAGCGAAAGCCCGCTCTGCGGCTCTGCAGCGGACGTTTCACGGTCAACAGATTAGTTGATGTTCCAGGTGTCGCCGGCGTTGAGGAGAGCGGCCATATCACCCGTTCCCCGCTGATCCATGACCAACTCCATCTGCTTCTGGATCTCGTCGTCGTACGTAGGGCGCTGTTCTGCGTAGAATACTCCGAATGGCTGGGGAAAACCTGGTTTGAAGAAGACGCGTGCAAGAACCGACGCGAGGTCGCGGCTCGTCTCGTCATGAACCACACAGTCACTGGCCGACCATTGCCCGTTGGTAAGGTCGACGACTTCCACCGAGAATCCGCTCAGCCGGAGTCCCTTTCGCCCCCCGTCAAAGACAAGCGGCTTTCCATGCTGAACAAAAACGGTGTTCTCGGGCTTCGATTCCTTCTCCGTATAGGTGAAGAAGGCCCCGTCATTAAAGATGTTGCAGTTCTGATAGATCTCTGCGAATGCAGCACCTCTGTGAGCGTGCGCACGCTTGAGAATCACCTTCATATGCTTTGGGTCCCGGTCCATCGTACGTGCGACGAACGTCGCGTCGGCTCCGAGCGCAAGCGCGGCGGGATTGAAGGGGTGGTCAAGTGACCCGTAGGGCGTGCTTTTGGTGACCTTGCCCAACTCGGAGGTAGGACTATACTGGCCCTTGGTCAGTCCATATATCTGATTGTTGAAAAGCAGCATTTGCACATTCACGTTTCGCCGCATCAAGTGAATGACATGATTGCCGCCAATTGACAGGGCGTCGCCGTCGCCGGTCACAATCCACACGTCGAGATCAGGACAGCTGGCCTTCAGCCCCGTCGCCAACGCAGGCGCCCTGCCATGAATCGAGTGGAAGCCGTACGTGTTCATGTAGTACGGGAAGCGGCTCGAACATCCGATTCCGCTGATGAAGACGATCTTCTCTCTGTCCACTCCAAGTTCCGGCATCAGGCGCTGGACGGTCGCAAGAATCGCATAATCACCACAGCCGGGACACCAACGAACGTCCTGGTCGGACTCGAAGTCCTTCCGGCTCATGCCATCTCCACCAGTCGACTTTGCGGCTGATGGGGGAAGAGTAGGTCCGCTACCCGGAGGGCGTGTAACCTTGCGCCTGGTGGCCGTGCTACCGGGCGGCATCGTCGGCTTCTTCGGGCGAGTCGCGCCCGGCTTCTTCGGTTTATTGTTGTTGTCAGCCATTGATCGGTAGGCGTGAAGGAATAGTCAGATTCTTCAGGACGACGCGTTCTCGATGGCGGAAACGATTTCGCTCGACTTGAACGGCTGCCCTTGCATCTTTGTGACGCTTTTGAATGGCAGCAGGAAGCGAGATCGAAGGACCATGACGAGCTGTCCGTCATTGATTTCAGGAACGATCAGGTGCTCAAATCGACTCAGCACCTCGCCGAGATCCGATGGAAGCGGATTCAGGAAACGCAGGTTTATACTTCCGACGCGCTTGCCGGTCTTCCGAGCCTCGACCACCGCTGCCTCAATCGCACCGCGGGTCGAACCCCATCCGACAACCAGTACATCTCCTGACTCGTCTCCATGGACTACGGTTTTCGGAATGATGTCTGCAACACGCTCCACTTTCTCAGCTCGGAGCCGGGTCATCAGCTCATGATTCTCGGGATCGTAGGATACGTTTCCAGTCTTGTCTTGCTTTTCGAGACCCCCGAGCCGGTGCTCAAGGCCCTTCGTTCCCGGACGCGCCCACGGGCGCGCGAGCGTCTTCTGATCTCTCAGATAGGGCAGGAAACCTTCTTCGGCATTTGCTTCGTGACTTGCATCGGCAAAGGTCACGTCGATGTCGGGCAGGCTGTCGAGACTTGGGATGAGCCACGGCTCCGACCCGTTACCGAGATAGCCATCGCCGAGGAGAACAACAGGAGTCATGTAGGTCAGCGCGACTCGACATGCCTCGAATGCTGTCTCGAAGCAATCTCCGGGTGTGCTTGCCGCGAGAACCGGAAGCGGCGCTTCCCCGTTTCTGCCGAAGAGGGACTGCAGTAGATCGCTCTGCTCTGTCTTGGTCGGCAGTCCCGTAGACGGTCCACCTCGCTGCATGTTTACCACGACCAACGGGAGTTCCGTCATCACCGCGAGTCCGAGGGTCTCCGACTTAAGCGCCAGACCGGGGCCGCTCGTACCAGTGATTCCAAGATGACCTCCAAAGCTTGCCCCAAGCGCCGAGCCGATCGCGGCGATTTCGTCCTCTGCCTGGAACGTCATGACGCCGAAGTTCTTCAGTCTGCTCAGCTCGTGGAGCAGGTCCGACGCCGGAGTGATCGGGTAGGTGCCATAGAAGATGGTCAGGCCGCTCTTCTGTCCGGCGGCGACGAGTCCCATTGCCATAGCCTGTGCACCACGAATCGCACGATAGCGCCCCGGAGGCATCTGAGCTTCCGCAACGTCATATCGAACAATGAACTGCTCGGTCGTCTCGCCGTAGTGGTATCCCTTCTTCAGCACCTGGGTATTGGCGTCCCGCACCTCGGGTCGCTTCGCAAATTTATTGCCGAGCCATTCCAGTGCCGGTTCCATGGGCCGCGAGTAAAGCCACAGCGCCAGTCCGAGCGCAAACATGTTCTTGGAGCGATCGATCTCCTTATGACCGAGGCCCGTGTCTTTGAGAGCGTCGCGAGTAAGCTGCGTAAGCTTGACCGGTATTACGTGACGGTCCTCCAGGGAGCCATCCTCCAGCGGATTACTGGTGTACCCGGCCAGGTCGAGATTCCTCCGCTCAAATGCGTCCGTATTTACAATAATGGCACTGTGAGCGTGGACGCGTGCCAGGTTCACTTTGAGAGCCGCTGGGTTCATCGCCACGAGCAGATCGACATCGTCACCCGGCGTGCGGACATCGACTGAGCCGAATCGTAGCTGAAATCCGCTGACGCCGTACGTCGTACCGGCCGGGGCTCGAATCTCCGCGGGGAAATCTGGCAGGGTGGCCAGGTCGTTGCGGGCGTAGGCGGCAGCCAGGGTGAACTGTGACCCCGTCAACTGCATGCCGTCGCCGGAGTCCCCCGCAAAGAGGATCGTTGCTTCCGGGATTAACTTGACGCTTTTCTCAGGCGCTTGCGTTGCCATGGTTATCTGGCGATGCCCTTTTCGTTAGAAGTAGCGGATATGACGGCGGCGCGAAAGCCCCCGGCTCCCATGTAATGGCGCTGAAACGTACTGATGGCAATGTTGATTCAAAAGGTGCTGGTGCACGTCCAGGTCCACGGACGTGCATCGAGTTCAGGCCGACTCGGAACTGGTTGAATTTCAGTGCCGTAGGAGTCTCGAGTAGCGCGAGCGGAGCGATCCCGCCAGCGTTCTCGCTGCGCCCCGAAAGCTAAGCTTTTCCTCAGATAGTTACGCATTCCTGATGCCAGTCGCTTTTGACAAGTTGTTCGGGCGCCCGAAGCCCGTCATTGCCATGATACACACGGGTCCGAGCCCGGGTGTGCCCGGGTTTGTGTGTGTCGAAAGCGCATTGGATCGCGCGATTGCAGAGACCGAGGTGTTCGTTAGCGCAGGCGTCGACGGAATCATGGTCGAGAACATGCGCGACTTCCCATGTGTCCACGAGCGAGACATGGGTCCAGAGGTTACTGCGTTCATGACGACCATCGCCTGTGCAGTCAAGCGTCGCGCCGGCAAGATTCCGGTAGGCATTCAGGTATTGTTCCAGGCGAATCGTGCCGCACTGGCGGTCGCGGTCGCTGCGAAATGTGACTTCGTCAGGGCCGAAGGCTGGACGTACGCTCATGTTTCTGACAAAGGCTTCGCGGACGCTTCAGCAGGCCGTGTGGTTCGGTACCGAAAGGTAATTGGCGGTTCACGGATCCCGATCTTCGCAGACATCAGGAAAAAGCATGCCGCTCACGCGTTGACAGGAGACCTCACCATCGGTGAGATCGCCGCCGGAATGGAACTCCACCTTGCCGATGCTATTGTCGTGACCGGATCGGCGACAGGCGTCTCTCCGAACGTCGACAGTCTGAAAGAGGTCCGTGAGGCTACGATTCTTCCGTTGATTGTCGGGAGTGGAATCACGGCGGAAAATGTCGGGCTGTTCTATGACCACGCAGACGGCTTCATCGTTGGCAGTTCGCTCAAAGAGAACGGCGTCTGGCACGGACCCGTCAGCGACGAAAGGACACATGAGCTCATGAGCGCCGTTGTGCAGCTTCGCGCGGCGCGAGAAATGGTCTTTCAAAAGAACTAGGTCGACTCCGACCGACCGCTCCTCAGCAACGACCACAGCATGCTCGAGTACGAAGCCCTCACCGACACGATTCGCGTTATCGTTCGCCCGATTTATCTCGACGGCCAAACGGACATCATGAGTGGCCGGTTCGTCTTCGGTTATTTCGTTCGCATCGAAAACGAGGGTTCGCAGGAAGTTCAGTTGCTCCGGCGGCACTGGCTCATCAGTGACGGCACTGGAAAGGTTCAGGAGGTGGAAGGTGAGGGCGTCGTAGGAAATCAGCCCGTCATCGAGTCGGGCGGCCATCACGAGTACAACAGTTACTGCGTGCTCGAGACTTTCGAAGGCAGCATGGAAGGATCGTATCTGATGCAGCGCGCGAGTGGTGAGCGTTTCAGGGTCGTCATCCCTCGATTCAACCTCCGGGCGGCGGCGAACTAGCAGCCACTACGTCATGTCGATGTCGATGACGCAGTCGGCGGTTTTCAGTTCGATGATTCGATCGTTGTCGGTCAACCTGTAACTCACGATTTCAGCTGGAAGCATCTCACGCGGAGTCGCCATCTGAAAGAGCGTGTCCGCCACTACGTGCCAGTCCTCGGGTGTCAGATGTACGGTTGCCCTGCCGTCTTCGACAACAAATTGAGAGTAGCTCAACACCCGATTCAGGTGATGAATGCCCATGTTCTGATGGAGATTCGGATCCATAACTCACTCTTCTCGCTTCGGTTGAAATTCGTAGATTTGGTTCATGTCGGTCCGCGCAACTTCCGGCAGCGTTCTGGCTACTCTATAGACCCCGCGTGGTTTCGATGCACACCGATCCCATCCGATAACAAGAGTTCGCGTCTGGCATGAGGCAGTATCTCGACTATCTCCAGGACATCCTGGACAACGGTACTCACAAGGAAGACCGGACCGGTACCGGCACCGTCAGCACCTTCGGCCGGCAAATGCGCTTCGATCTCTCCGAGGGCCTCCCGCTCGTCACGACGAAGAAGCTGCACGTGCGGAGTATCATCCACGAACTGCTGTGGTTTCTCAGCGGCGATACGAACGTCAGATATCTCCGTGACAACAACGTCACGATCTGGGATGAGTGGGCGGATGAAAACGGTGACCTTGGTCCCGTTTATGGCAAACAGTGGCGCAGCTGGGAGGCGAAAGACGGCTCAGTCGTGGATCAGATGAGTCGGGTCCTGGACCAGCTTCAATCCAACCCGGACTCGAGACGGATGATCGTCAATGCGTGGAAGGTGGACGAGCTCGAGGATATGGCCTTGCCCCCGTGTCACATGATGTTTCAGTTTTATGTTGCGCACGGGCGGCTCAGTTGCCAGCTGTACCAACGCAGCGCTGACAGTTTTCTGGGCGTGCCGTTCAATATCGCATCGTACGCTATCCTCACGATAATGGTGGCGCAGCAGACGGATCTGGAGCCCGGCGAATTCGTGTGGACCGGTGGCGATTGCCACATCTACGGGAATCATCTGGAGCAGGTCCGGTTGCAGTTGTCCCGCGAGCCGTTGCCTCTTCCCCGGTTTGTAATTCACCGCAGACCTCCGTCGCTGTATGAGTACGCCTTCGATGATTTCGAGGTGGTGGACTACGAGCACCACCCGCACATCAAGGGTATGGTGGCGGTCTAGCCACGAAGATCAGAGCCCGACCGATGCACACCCCTCGACCTGAGATCGTCATCATTGCCGCCCTCGCGGAGGACAATCGCGTCATCGGTGTAGATAAAGATCTACCGTGGCGTATTCCGGAAGACCTGAAGCGATTCAAACAGCTGACGACAGGTTATCCGTTGTTAATGGGACGCAAGACATTTGAATCGCTGATTCATCAGTTCGGTGGACCGCTGCCAGACCGACGCAACGTGGTGTTGACCCGTCGGAGCGCGTTCGAAGGCTATGACGGTGTCGAGACGTACGACAGCATCGAGGCTGCACTCGCCGCCGTCGAGAACGTGGAACGCATTTACATCGGCGGCGGCGGGCACATATACGAGCAATTCCTCGAGCAGGCCGACAGGTTGGAGTTAACCCTGGTCGAAGGCTCCTACGTGGGCGACACGTTCTTTCCGCCTTTCGAGCATCTGGTAGGTACGCTCTTCACTTTGACCTGCGTTGAGAATCGCGATGGCTACCGCTTTGAAACGTACGAGCGCGCAAGGACCGCGGTCTAGTACGTCACGGCCGAGACCAATCCCTCAAATGACCGGAGGGCGTCGCAGGTGAAAATCTGTCACCTGCTGGTAAGCATGCGCGAGGGCGAGGGCCGCTCCATCACGGTATAAGCCGGAAAGGAACGTGACAGAGCCGGGCGATTTCCGACGTGCGTTACCCTCCACGGAGTGAAACGCATTCGGCACGCAAACCGCAGGGTGACCCGTCAGGTTTGTGAGAGCCAGTGCTTTTCCTTCGAACGCCGGGCTAACGATGACATCAAAGTTCTCCATGAGGTTCGCCATGCGCTTCAGCAGAACAGAACGAATTCGATTTGCCTGCAGATACTCCACCGCCGGTATGAATCGCGATGATCGAAATACGTTGGGCCACGCGTTGCGCTCCTGACGCACCATCGAGTCAATTCCGCGAGAACGCGTGAGGCCATCGAAGGCTGCAGCCGCTTCAGCAGAAAGAATGATCAGCATCGCATCGATCGGCAGATCAACCGGCAGTACGACAGGCTGCAGATCGATTGTAAGCTCCTCTCTCAGCACGCGTAACGTCTCGTTGTCGGCCTGCTGATTCTTGTAATCAGCCTTGAACGATGCTTCCACATAGCCAACGCGAAGTTCTCTGACATCTTGTGCAGCGTCGAAAGTGAATGGAGCGTTCACGGTCGCCGGATCACGCGGGTCAGCCCCCCGAATCGTGTCGAACACGATGGCACAGTCAAGTGCAGAACGGCACATTGGACCGAGCTTGTCCATGGACCATGACAGAGCCATCGCGCCACTGCGACTGACCAGTCCGAACGTCGGCCGATGTCCGGTGACGCCGTTTCGAGTGGATGGCGAGACGATCGATCCATACGTCTCGGAACCGATTGCAAACGGAACGAGGCCGGCCGAGACGGCACTGCCGGGTCCCGCCGACGAACCACTTGAGCCCTCATCCAGATTCCATGGATTGCGGGTCTTGCCGCCGAACCAGACGTCACCCCAGGCCAGTGCCCCGAGCGTGAGCTTCGCCACGAGAACAGCTCCGGCGTCATCAAGTCGCTTAATGACTGCTGCATCCTCGTCGATAATCTGATCCCGATATGGTGTTGCGCCCCAGGTCGTTGGATACCTCCGAGCGGAAAGCAGGTCCTTCGCTCCGTACGGAATTCCGTGTAAGGGGCCGCGGTATTGGCCGGCCGCAATCTCGCGGTCGGCTCTGTCAGCCTGCTCAAGGGCGCGCTCTTCCGTTACCGTCACAACAGCCTGTAACCGTGAATCGAAGCGTCGGAGACGGCGGATGAACAGCTCCGTCAATGATCGAGCGGAGATCACTTTCGTTCGAATCATCTCACCCAATGCGGCTACTCCCGCGAAGGCGAGGTCGTCGTCGCTCAGCGATCCGGTGTCGGCAACAGCACCCCAGGCGACTGCCGAGTCGCCGCCAGGAATGCTTTCACCACCGATTCGTGGATCAAACACCAGGGCAGGCGGGATGTCGGGTGACGCTTCGTGCTCTCGGAGTTGCGCGAACTCATCCAGCCTGGCGGCGAGGTCCTCCAGCATGAGGTTCCGTTCTTCATCTGAAAAGGAGAGATCCACGAGGCGCTCCGCCGCCTCGATATCAGTCGTTGTGAGAGAGTCGTCATCAACAGAATCGTCAGGGGTAGCCACCGACCGTCCGGCCGCAAGTGCGGGTAACGCGACGAGGCTCGAACGGACAAACTTGCGGCGGGAAAGCTCCGTGATGCGGCTCTGGTTGGACAACATGGTTCTCGTCTCCTCTGGATCGTGAGTTACGAGAACAGTACGGCCGCAAAGCCGACTTCGTCAACTGCCAGGTTCGGCAGCTTCCGGATAGCTCGGCACTTCAGGTGATTCGAAATGCACGTACCTTCGCAGAATCTCGACAACTTCCGTGTCCAGATTCTCTGTCATCCAGACCACGTAGCCGGGATCGCTCTCGGTCAGTTCCCTGAGCGTCTTTCCGCGGTGCTTGCCGAAGCAGACGATCACGTGCTCGCCGTCGACCTTCAATCTGCGACCGCTGTCCAGGAATGGATATCGCAGCTTCGAAACGATTTCCGCCGGTGTGCCACGAAGTTCATAGCGAAGTATCTGCTCTCGCATTATGTCTTCAGTAGCAGCTACGTCGCCCATCGCCCTGTGAGCGTCCGGCATCTCCGTACCAAGATAGTATTTGAACGTCCACGCCAGATTGCGTTGTTCGTGATGGCGCAGGATTTCAAACGCATCCAGCACGACAACATCCGGCGGACACGGAAACGGCTTGTCAATTCGCCCAAACTCGTTTCGGAGTACCGGAAGATCGAACTTCACGGCGTTGTATCCTGCAAGGTCGGAATTGGCGAGAATGTTGGACAGCTCGTCGGCAATCTCCGCGAAGCGCGGAGCCTTGACAAGGTGCTCGTCCGTGATTCCGGTCAACTCGCTAATCTCGGGCGTAAGGAAGCGACCAGGATTCACCAGCGTCTCGAACTTCTGCTTCTGACGGTCCGGAAACACCTTGAGACAGGCAATCTCGATGACGTGATCCTGCTCGACATCGATTCCGGTTGTCTCAAGGTCGAAGAATACGAGCGGTCTTTCGAGATGCATATCGAAATCAGCCTGCCACGAAGGAGGCACCTGAGGGTGGACCGAGCCGGTTTGCGAGCATAAACGCAATCGCATGCCGGTTGAACAGTCGCGGTTCTTCAACATTGCACACGTGGCCGGCACCCTCAATTATTTTGAGAATGCTGCGCTTGTGTGTTTCGATCAGACGCTGGACTGCGGGCAGGAACATGTAGTCTTCCTGTCCCATGAGGTAGAGTGTCGGGGCTTCGAGTTCGCGCTCTGCATAGGAACGAAGCAGCGGTACAACTCTGGATGTCAGTCGGAACCACCGGAGGAATTCCTTCTGACACAACTTCCGCGCTTCTCTTGTGAACAGTGCTCGCGATTCCTTGTGTCGCTTTCGCGGCATGATGATCCATGCGAAGAAGCGGTAGAGCCAGATGTACGGAACGACGTGCTTGAACATGTTGCCGATCGCAACGAGTACTCGAGATCGGACATTGAGACGCGTAATAGCTCCCCCGAGAACAACAGTACCCACGCGGTCTGGATCGATATCAGCTATCGACCGAATGATCAACGACCCGAGCGATATGCCAACGAAGTGCGCACGGCGTACGCCGACGTGATCAAGTACCTCGATGATATCCCGGCTGACATCGTCGAACGTATACCGCAGCTGACTGACCGGCATTCTACTCGACTCACCGTGTCCTCGCAGATCGAAAAGCAGGACATTGAACTTCTTGCGGAAGTCCCGCACCTGCTTGAACCAGATCGCAGAACTGCCGCCGGCACCATGGACGAAGACCACCCAGTCGGCGGTTGGCCCTATCTCGTATGTCTTATGATGTAGCAAGGCGGTTTTCGAATAGGTAAAACATTCAAACGCTCCAGCTATCCACGTGGTTCGCACAACGGCCGTTTGCATAGCAAATCCTGCATGACGGCAAGTTGGAAGCGGATTTCGATAAGTATCGGATCCTTCGAGCTTCCTGGGTATTGGGAGAGGCGCCCGTTGCTTCTAAGGGTCTAAGATATCGCACACCAGACCGTTGCTGATCCCTGGCGGGAATAGCCCGATCGTCAGAATCCCAGATGCGCGGGTGGTTGCCGATTACTCCTCCGATTGCTCCTCGAAGAGAGCGCACGCGAATCAACATAAGTCGGTCGGAGGATTCAGAGCACAGCCTTCGACAGCACGGCCTCAGGACATCCCGACTCCAGAAAAAGAGATACCGGTCAACCTGGCGATATCGGGTTTCCATGTCGTAAGGTCTCTTGACTCAAACTGGCCAAGATGATTGTGTCCGCAGGCTCGCGCAAGGATCTGCATGAGATGAACGGTAGCCTTGAGATAGTTCGTCAATCTCTCTGCCGATTTCTCGATGATGATTCGTGATCGCAGTGACTTCTTCTGCGTCGCGATACCGACGGGGCAGTTGTTCGTGTGGCAGGCGCGCATTCCCAGGCAACCGATTGCCTGGATCGCGGAGTTCGCGATAGCTATCGCGTCTGCTCCGAGCGCAAGTGCCTTAACGAAGTCCGATTCCGTTCGCAGGCCGCCAGTGATGATGAGGCTGACCTTTTCGGCCCCGCGGCTATCCAGATGACGTCGCGCCCGCGCGAGAGCGACCATCGTAGGTACGGAGATATTGTTCTTGAAGATCTCCGGTGCGGCACCCGTCGCGCCTCCACGACCGTCCAGGATGATGTAGTCGGTGCCCGAGTCAAGTGCGAAGTCGATGTCGTCCTCGATATGCTGAGCCGACATCTTGAATCCGATCGGAATCCCGCCGGTTCGTTCGCGGATTGCGTCGGCCAGCCGAGAGAAATCCTGTGCCGTTACGAGGTCGGGAAAACGCGAAGGACTGATCGCCGGCGTACCGGGCTCCAACCCCCGTACCTGTGCAATCTTGTCGACGACCTTTTCGCCCGGAAGATGTCCACCGGTACCCGTCTTGGCTCCCTGGCCGGCCTTGAAGTGGAAGGCTTGAGATCGGCAGGCCTTGTCGAGGTCCCAGCCGAATTTTCCAGACGCGAGCTCGTAGAAGTAGCGTGTATTGGCCTGCTGTTCCTCCGGAAGCATACCACCTTCACCCGAGCAGATTCCGGTGCCGGCCTGCTCGGCCCCGATCGACAGGGCAGTCTTCGCCTCCTCGCTCAGCGCGCCATAACTCATGTCACTGACAAAGATGGGGATGTCAAGCGACAGCGGCCGGGCGGCGCCCGGCCCGATGACAACTTCGGTGCCGACTCCAGCATCATCTTCGAGCGGCCGGCGCGCCAGCTGCGCGGTCAGGATCTGGATGTCGTCCCATCGCGGCAAGTCGGTGAGAGGTACACCCATGGCGGACATCTTGCCGTGATGTCCGAAGCTCTTGAGGCCGTTTCTTGCGAGCTCCTGAACATAGGCATTGAACGGTTCCTCCGGTCCACCGTGGACGTCTTGATACAGACCGAGATATTCCTCCCGCTGATACGGCTGTGGATTCTCCTTCGTCCACTCCATTATTTCGTGCCGGTCGACATAGACCGCGTCGTCATCGAGACTCACCCATGCAGCAAATTTGTGCAGCACTTCCGAATTGTCGTACTCGCTGACACCGGTATCGTATCGATAATCCCATCCATGGACGCCACATATCAAGTTGTGCCCGTCGACGTGTCCGTCCGACATCAGGGCGCCGCGGTGCAGACAGCGTCCGTAGAGTACGGATACATTGTCGTCGTATCGGACCACCACGAGATCGACTGACTCTGCGAGGGCGTACATGGGAGTGCGATCCGCGAGTTCACCCCAGGTGGCGACCTTCAAGGCATGCGTTGTTTCAGCGGGATTCATGTATTCATCGGTTTGATTGGAGTTTGGCGGAGAGTTCTGGGCGCCTTTCAGTCACTCTTCAACGCGGTGCGACAGGCGGAGACGGCTTTCTGTAAGAAGCCATCAATGAAGTCCTTCTGGTCTGCATGTTTCGATTGATCGACCAACTCCGTACCTGTAAGCACGGCGCCGACCCACCCTTCAGTATGCCAGCGACCCGTATCGAGTTCGGGCAGAAGCTGGGCCGCAGGGTACGGCCAGGGGGTCACGTACCAGTATGGCTCAGCATATCTTCCGTCGCCGGGACTCATCCCGACGCCTATCGACCGTGCCTCTTCACCCTCCTCGTTTGGGTCGATCTGGACCAGCGAAGCCACGTCAAAATGGTGAGGCCAACATCTCACCGCCGACGCCGCCTGTGTCCTGGCTGAGAAATTGCGGAGTAGCTGGAACGCGGTCGCATACCAACGACCAAGCTCGGCGAAGTGCTCGGCCGGGGCGGCCGCGAACTCCGCGCCGTCTTTGAGCGGATGGCCGGGCATTTCATGGTCGAATCGTGTTAGCTGCTTCACCTCTGTCTTTTCGAGGCGTGTCGCAACCTCGTTTGAAAGCCAGTGATATCCCGCGTCAAGAGTCTGCCCCGCAAGAGGGTGTCGGGTTGATCCATTCTCGTCAAAGGCCAATAGACTCAGATCGTCGAGTTTTAGTGCAAATCGGGCTGCGGTCCGGTCACCGAGCGGTGGACTGCCAAACGCAGGAGGATCTTCGATCCAGGTCAAACTCGTATGGCTGAAGTCTGGGGCGGCGACGCCGTACGTCAGTCCGACCGAACCCAGGATCTGCGCCGCCCAGTGCAATTCGAGACGGGCATCCGTCAGAATTTTCGGGTCGACTTGTCCGAGTTTCAGGTTGCTCATTGTATCACGCGTGATAGAAGAACTCTATATCAGGAGAGCGTCAGAGTGGACTTCAACAAGACTCGGTCCGTTGTGAAGCAGGGCTTTTTCAATTGCCGCGCGGAGGTCGTTTGCCGTCTTCACTCGCTGGCCTCGTGCGCCGCATAGCTTTGCGAACGCAGCGAAACTCGGATTGGTCAACGACGTCTGCCAGACGTCCCAGTTACCGGCTCGCTGCTCCTTCGAGATCTTGCCCAACTCGCTGTTGTTCAGCAACACATGCGTGATGTTCATCCCGTACTTCACGGCCGTCGTCAACTCAGCCATGTATTGAGCGAATCCACCATCGCCGGAGATAGACACGACGGGCCGCCCGGCAAACGGTGAGTCCTTCTCCTGTGTCGCGGCCCACGCTCCCATCGCTGCCGGAAAGGCGAATCCGATCGACCCGAGATAGCCCGACATGAGAACCGTCTGGTGCTCGCATTCAAAGTACCGTCCGAACGAGTAGGTATTATTACCCACGTCGACGGCAATGATTGCATCTGCCGGACACGTCTCCGTAAGCACCTCAAAGATCTGGGCGGAGTTGATACCCTCACCGCGGTCATCACTGCGCCGACTCTCTTTTTCCTGTCTCCAGATTCGCCAGCGTTCAGCGATTTCTGCGCGTTGGTCAACGGCCTGACTCTCCAGCAGACTTTGCAAAAGATGAGACGCCGTCACTCCAACATCTCCCCATAGCGGGACTTCCACCGAGTGGAATCTGCCCAGCGCCATCGGGTCGAAGTCCACCTGAATAATCGGAATCTTGCTCGAGATACCGGTGTGATTGCTGAAGCTTGCACCGAAAACAAGAAGCAAGTCGGCCTCATTCATGAAGTAACTCGCAATCGGCGTTCCGCTTCGACCGAGGACGCCACAACCGAGTTCATGACGGTCGGAGATCTGCCCTTTCCCCTTAAAGGTGGTGATGATGGGGCACGACAACGCTTCTCCAAGCTCAATGATGCTATTCATCGAGTTGCGAGCGCCATGACCAACAATGATGACGGGCCGCGCCGAGTCGGACAGGAGGGCGATGGCTCGATCTAGACTTTCCGACGGCGGGGAGATGTCTGTTGTCGTCACGCGCCCGTTCGGTTTCCCCGCCGGCGATTCCGCTGCTTCAAGTGACTGTACCTCGTCCGGAAAAATCAAGTGCGATACGCCTCTGTTGAGAATCGCATTCTTGCAGGCGAGATTCATGAGTTCCGCGTGGCGACTGCTGTGAAGGACTGACTGGCTCCACTGCGCGACTCGTCCGAACGCGGCTTGCAGGTCGATTTCCTGAAACGCGCCCGGACCCAGGACCTGGGTGTCCACCTGGCCCGTCAGGGCAAGAACTGGCGACCGGTCAACATTCGCATCCCACAGGCCAGTAAGAAGATTTGTGGCTCCAGGACCCGCAATGCTGAAACAGGCGGCGGGTCGGCCGGTCAGTTTTCCGTATGCCGAGGCGGCGAACGACGCTGCACCTTCATGGCGAATGCCGATATATCTCAACTGCCCGAGGCCCTCCTGCGCGCGCAGGGAATCCGCCAGGCCAAGGTTCGAGTGACCAACCATACCGAAGACCCATCGCACGCCCCACGCGATCATTGTGTCCGTCATCACGTCTGACACGGTCCGCGTTCGTTCGACCTCGGCGTGGAGGCCGACATAGATTCCGTCGCTACGCTTCTCGACCGGGAACGACTCTACACCGTCATCGAAGCCCGGTGCCTTTCCTGAAAGAGGGTCATAGTCCCAGCCATGCCACGGACATCGCAGGAGTCCATTCTCGATGGAACCTTCGCCCAGCGGGCCGCCCTGGTGTGGACACCTGTTGTCAAGCGCACCGTAGCTTCCATTCAAGTGGGTCAAGCAGAGGGTCTTATGTGCGCAGGTGACACTTTGAACGCGGCCCTCGGGCAGTTCATCGGGATTCAGAACCTTGTGCCACATTATTTTAGCGGGTTCTTGAGGTTTGCTCGTGTCGTCTGGCATGGGGCTCTATTGTCGGGTCATAGGAATGGGGCGGTTACGGGAATGTAGGTCTTCGAAAACGGGAAAACGTTACCTTCAATCACTCAGGACAGTGTCCGAATTGTCGGGCAGATTGCCGACAGCGCAGCGTTTCACCAAACTAAATCGACTTGCCATGAAGGTACCGGGTCTGACCACGTCTTACGTCCATGATCACGCGGCAGAAGGCTCGTACGATCGTGGCGAAAGGTATCAGCGTGAAGGAGCGGTCGTTTCACTCAAGCGAACTTCCGAGACTACCATCGACGCGCTTGTAAAAGGAAGTCAATATGTCCCATACAACATTCGGATACGACACAACGACAAGGTGGTGACGAGCGTGGAATGCTCATGCCCCTATTTTGCGGGAGCGTGGTGCAAGCACGTGGTCGCCGCACTCCTCGCGTGTCTTGAGGAGACTGATGCAAGTCCTGTGTCGCAGGCGGCCAGCCATCTGGTCGATCGACTCGATAAGGAAGACGTTGGCAGGTTGCTGGATCGTGTAGCCCGGAATCATCCGGAGATTGTGGCGTGGATCCGTGCTGAGCTAGACAGATCGCCGATCTGACGACCGTCGTGTTCGCGTGGCGCGTCGAACTGATCCTGTGAATCAAAAAAAGGATCGAGACAGTGGCAAAGTTGCCGATCTCGATCCTTCTTGCGTCGGGGTGGCGGGATTTGAACCCACGACCTCTTCGTCCCGAACGAAGCGCGCTACCGGGCTGCGCCACACCCCGAATCTGTGTCTCGTACGCCCGTCCTTGCGACAGGATTCGGAAGATACATGCTTCCGTGCGCACCGAAAACCGTACGTCGGACGTTCGTCAAACTTTCGCACCGTGCCGGGCGCGCCTACACGACGTGCTCATACATGTCTTCGATAAGTCCTGCATATTCCGCTTCGATGATTCGCCTCTTGGGTTTCATCGTGGGTGTCAACATGCCGTTTTCAACAGTGAATGGCTCCAGGATAATGCGGAAGTCACGCACCTTTTCATGGGCGGCGGCATTTCGAGAGTATGACTTGAACTCATTCCTGAACAGGTCCTGAACCGTGTCGTTGTAGACCAGTCCTTCCGTGGTCGAGTGCGTAATGCTGTTCTCCTCGGCGTACGCCTGCAGTGCCTCGAGGTCGGGCACGACGATAGCGCTCAGAAACTCGCGGCCTTCGCCGACGATCATAATCTGATCAATTAGTGGCACGCTCCGGAAGATTTCCTCGATCGGTCCCGGGTAGATGTTCTTCCCACCCTTCGACACGATCATGTGCTTGATCCGGTCCGTGATGCGCAGGTAGCCTCCATCGAATCGGCCGACGTCCCCCGTGTGATACCAGCCCTGCTTGTCGATCGCGACTGCCGTTGCCTCGTCGTTATGCCAGTATCCCTTCATTACGTTCGGACCCCTCGCGATGATCTCTCCGTCGGACGTCGTGAGATCTGACGGATAGTCGTCCCCCGAGAGTTGTCCAACGATCACCTGATCGCTAAGCCGCTGGATCCCGATGGTCACACCCGGGATCACCTGGCCGACGGTACCGTAGCGCGGGTGGTCGGCCGGATTGACCGTGAGAATCGGGGCGGTCTCTGTCAGTCCGTATCCTTCGATGATGCTGACGCCCGCGGCTTCGAAGAACTCGCCGATAGCCTTTGGAAGTGCCGCACCGCCAGACACCGCAAACCTGACATTGCCGCCCAGTTTGTCGTGAAGTTTTGCAAAAACGAGTTTGTGTCCCAGTGATCTTCGAAGCTTCAGAAGAGGCGAAATCCGCTTCCCTTCTTTAACGCGTGTTGCAGCAAGCGACCCGGCATTCACTGCACTTCGGAAGATCGTTTGCTTGACGGCGGATCCCTCAGAGACTGATTTGGAAATGACGTTGTAAACTTTCTCGAAGAGGCGCGGCACGGAGATCAGCACCGTCGGATTTACCTCCGCCAGATTCCGATTAACTGCGTCGACGCTTTCTGCGTAGGAGATCCTGGCTCCGCAGGCCAGCACCGCCACGAATCCGCACGTGCGCTCGAAGGAATGGCATAGCGGCAGAAACGATAGATGGTGATCCGACGGACCAAATGGTATTCGCTGCAGCGCAGCCTTCACGTTGGAGCACAGGTTGCCGTGCGTCAACATTACGCCTTTCGGGTTCCCGGTTGTGCCGCTTGTGTAAATGAGAGCGCTGAGATCGTCCGGCGTGAGCCCATCGCCAATAGGGACGAGGCGATTCTCCTCCTCGGCCCAGTACTCAATTCCTTCGTCCAACACATCATCCCAGTAGCGCGCATAGGACGGGTCGTCACCCTTTGAATCCGTCAGAGTGATCACGAACTCAAGGTCGTCGCAGCGGTCAAAAACCTTCTGTGCCTTTTTGAACTGAACGTTCGTAGAAACGATGAACATCTTCGAGCCGCTGTCGCGCAAGATGTACTCAACTTGATCTGCCGGCAGCGAGGTGTAGAGGGAAACACTCACACCCCCGAGAATCTGTGTTGCAAGATCGGTGATGGCCCACTCGGGTCGGTTCTCGGACAGGATCCCGATCCGGTCGCCCTTCCTGATCCCGTGCTTGTGCATGAAACCGGCGAGTGCGTTTACTCGGCGCTCGAGGTTCTTCCACGAGATATCGACCCAGTGCTTGGTGTTGCGGTCTTTGTAGCTGAGCGCTGCTCTGTTCTGGCCCGCGTAAACGCCGACGAGATTTCGGAAAAGCTGCGGAATAGTATCGAACTCGACAATTGCGGGCATACGATGTCACGCGGAGGTGATAATGATTTGGTAAATATACGTTTCGTCTGAATTCAAGCTCGAAAATCAGGAGGTCAGATCAGCTCCAACCGCTTGCGAGACACTATTATAACCGTCCTCCTGAAGCAGTGCCACAAGTTGCTCCTTAATGATCTTCACCAGGCCCGGACCCTGGTAGATAAGCCCCGTATAGAGTTGCACGAGGGACGCGCCGGCCCTGATCTTCGCATACGCACTCTCGGCCGAGTCGATTCCGCCCACGCCGATTATAGGAATCGCTCCGTCTGTCTTCTCATACAGGTATTGCACCATTCGTGTGGAACGCCGGTGGATGGGTCTGCCGCTGAGTCCGCCTGGTCCGATGCGTTCGAGCTGGTCCGGGTCCGCGCTGAGTCCGGAGCGGTCCGAAGCTGTGTTCGTGGCGATGAGACCATGTATTCCGTGAGAGACGCAGACGGCGAGCAGTTCTTCAAGCAGACTATCGAACACGACGCGATCGGACAGCGGAGGCGAGAGTTTTACGAGGACAGGGACCCGCGGATTGACTTCCTCTCGGACCTCAAATACACGTCCGAGAAGTTGGTCGAGCGGTTCCGGTTCCTCGAACGTCTTTCCCTCGGCGGTGTTGGGACACGAGACGTTGAGCGCGACATAGTTGGCTGCCGGCGCCAGTAGCCGGAAGCTCTCTACGTAGTCCTCGATTGCATCGGTACCTACAATGCTCTCGTCATGTGTTTTGGCGATGTTAATACCGAGTGGGAAGGGATGATACATACCGCGGTTTCCGATCCGTGCGGCAACGCGCTCGGCACCGTTGTTGTTGAGTCCCATCCTGTTGACGAGTGCACCGTCGTCAACGATTCGAAATGCTCGTGGCCGAGGATTGCCACGTGACGGTCGCAACGTCACGGAGCCGACTTCGGCAAAACCGAATCCCAGACGCGGCCAGAAGTCGATGAGCGCGGCGTTCTTGTCAAAGCCCGCGGCAAGGCCGACCGGGCTCGAAAACTTCTGCCCCCATAACGATACGCGCAACGCTTCGTGATCGTATCTGAAGATGCGATCGACTACACCGGAGCCGACCGATTGGGCCGTATGACCGGCTGCAAACGACAGATAGTGGGCCACTTCGGGTGGCAAGCTGAAAAGTAGACGCCTCAGTGCCGGATACACCTGTGTGCTTGACCTCGCTGCTCGGTGCTCGATGAACGTGCAATGCCACCAGGGAATTCAACGTCGGGCAATTTAACTTGCACCCTTTCGCCGTGCCATACGGACACACCCCGGATACGCTCTCCGCCAGACCCTGCCACCTCACAACCGCTATGGGAATCGTTCTTTATCAGGTCGATGCTTTCACTTCGGAGCCGTTCGGAGGAAATCCGGCGGCGGTGACGCTGCTGTCGGAACCGGTGCCTGACACATACATGCAGGCCGTGGCCGCCGAGATGAATCTCTCCGAGACAGCGTTTCTTACGCCACGAGGGGATTCCTTTGGTCTTCGCTGGTTCACGCCGGCTGCGGAAGTGGATCTGTGTGGCCACGCCACACTGGCAAGTGCACACGTGTTGTGGACTGAAGGCGTCGTTCATTCTGACGCGAGGATCACGTTCGAGACACTCAGCGGGCGCCTGATGGCCTGGAGAGATGGCGATCGGATCATGATGGATTTTCCCTCTGAGGCGGCAGGACAGGTGGAGGTCCCACAAGCTCTTCTGGACGCCGTACCCGCCCGTATCGTAGAGGGATTGAGAAATCGCCTGGATTATATGGTCGTGCTCGATTCAGAGGAGGCCGTGCGATCTCTGCGTCCTGATATGGCGGCCGTTGCCAGTCTCGGTTCGAGGGGAATGATCGTTACCGCATTGAGCCATGACGCGGCGTACGACTTTGTGTCCCGCTACTTTGCGCCCCAGTTCGGTATCCCGGAAGACCCCGTGACCGGTTCGGCGCACTGCTGCCTTGGACCGTACTGGGCGTCGCGCCTTGACAAGCCCGATCTGACCGGGTACCAGGCATCAACACGTGGGGGAGTCGTTCACGTTGCAATTCGTGGAAACCGTGTGTTGATCGGTGGCCAGGCCGTGTCCACTGCCCGGATCGAGATGCTGGCGCAACCCGCCTGACAGCAGCCGGAACGGGAAAGGCATCCAGATGCAGCCCTGGCGACTACCAGCCTGGAATCAGCTGGAATCCTACATATCCTCCCTTCACGGGACGCTGGAACGGGTATGCGTAAAAGATCTCCAGGACCATGTAACCGAACAGGTTGAAGCGACTCGATACGCCGGCGCTGATCACCGGCACGCGTTCGATCGGTTGCCCCGGCACGATCTCATCTACGAATTTCAACTTGGGCGTCTCACCCGCACTCCAAGCCAGGCCGGCATCTGCGAACAAAGAGATCTCAGTCGGCAGATACGGGAAGTTCAACAGTCCAAAAGCTTCCGAGCCAAGCAAAGGCAAACGAATCTCGGCGCTCGCCAGTGCGAGCCGGGTGCCTCTCAGTCGTTCTACCTCAACACAGCGCGTTCCCGACTCGTCCGGCGTACACTCGTTGGGCTCGAACGAGCTGAAGCTGTACCCTCGAATGTGCGTCAGCGTGTTCGCGTAACCGAGATACTCTTCGGTGAAGAGCGATCCTGCGTCGACCTCTCCGTAGTTGCCAAGATGCATTCCGCGGAATGCGAACGTGACCGGCTTCGCAAAAAAGTAACGACGATAGTCGGCGACCAGGCGCACAAACGTTTCCGATCCCACGAATGGAGAAACCTGTACCCGGTATCGTCCACCCTGCACCGGCGACGTGAACGCAAAGTTTGAGAAATCGCCGACATACGCCAGCGTGCTCTGAACGAAGTACACCGCGTCAGGAGAACAGAACCCCGAAGATGAATCACTACATTTCGGGACGCTGATTCGTTCGCGCGTATAAACGCCGTTCAGGACAAATCGGTCTATTTCGTAGTCGAATCCGTACCGAACAAACCCCACACTCAGGTCAGCTCGTCGCGTCGTCGAGAACGGATAAGATCCTCCGATGTCGACGTTGTCGATGAAGATCCGCTGGCGAATTTGATCAATCGTCAGTGTGGCAGGATCGATCGACTGGAATCCGTAGAGAAGGGGAATGTGTCCAATGGACGCGCCGTAGTTGATGCGTCGCTTGCGGTTGAGATAGCCGACCTGGCCTCCGATGTCCTTGAACGTTCCATTAGCCTGGACGACGACGCCGAGATTGTGGTCTCCCAGCATGTCACTGAAATACAGGCCAACGCCGCCCGCCACCTGAGTACCATAGTATCCGCCCGTCGAGACGCCGACGGTGGGCGGAGCCACATAGTCGAGTCGCAAGCGGGCACCATACTCTTTGGCAGGGAAGTCGGACGGATTGGGGAGGCCGGTCAACGGATCGGACAGATAATTACCGACCAGGCCGACGTCTTTTGCCTGCGCAGGCGGAAGCAGGGCGGCCGTACGATCGTGGTCTTCCACAGGTTCGACGACGGTCCCGATTGTTTCGTCAGGGTCGAGCGAGAAGACCGCATAGGTGTTGTCGCTGAACACCGAGAACATCATCCGACCACTCTGCTGCGCGACCGACATTGCTGGCGACATCGCTGTGATTCCACTCGCCCCCGTTTGCAGCCTCGTTACCTGGTACGTCAACCGGTCGTCCAGCGAGTATCGGTAGATGTCCTTGAAGCCGTCGTGATCGGAAATGAAGTACAGGCTCAGACCGTCCGGCGAAAACTGCGGGTTCATGTGCTTCGCACCAGGGAAAGGCCGGATGATCTCAATTGCCTGCGATTCGATGTCGATCGTCGCAAGGCGCACGGCGCCGTACTCCAGGGACTGGAAATCGGTACCGTCGGGTCCCCGGTCGGTGACGAAAGCCAGCGTGCGCCCGTCCGGTGACCAGGCCGGCATGAGATCACCGAAGCGATCGTTCGTGAGCTGGCGGACATTGCTCGTCTTCATGTCCAGCAAGTAGAGGTCGCTGATGCCCCCGTCCATGCCGGAGAATGCGATGTAGTTGCCGTCCGGCGACCAGGCTGGATTGGAGAAGGCCGTTACGCCTGCAACGGAAATCCGCCGTTCGATTTCTCCCGAATTCCAGTCAAGTATGCTGAGTTCGTTGTCTCCCTGCACGAACGTAACGAACGCGAACTTGCGGCCGTCCGGTGACCACGATCCAGCAGAACTGATAAACCGGATGGCATCAAAATGCGGATTACTATTCGCACCTTTGAGCTTCTTCACGACGCGTCCGGTCTCCGCGTCTGCGATGAAGAGATTTATTCGGAACAGGTCCCGTTCGGAAAGAAAGGCCACCCACTTTCCGTCGGGACTAACCGAGGGTGCGATGCTTAGATCGCCACCCGTTGTTTCCTTCGTCAGAACAGCTCGTCCGGCCGAGTCGGCCGGGGCACGACCCTCCGTCAGGGGGAGATACGAATCCTTTATCGATGTTATCCACTCCTTGGACAACGAGTCGGCGGTGATTCCCAGCGTATAGACGAGTGCGGAATCGAGGCCTACACGTCCTCCCATCTTGTAGATGTTGGCGACGGCAGCGTCCCCATATTTTCCTCCGACATACGCCATGTAGGCTTGCCCGTACCGGTACGGGAAATACCGATAGTCCTTGCTCAGCTGGTCCATCGTCGGAAGATCATCTCTCAGCGCGGCGTCGCGAAGCCACATCGCCGTGTGCGGGTCGTCGCGTCCGACAGACAAGTATTCCGCTGTGCCTTCGATGAGCCAGAGTGGCAGCAGCGACAGTCCGAATCGGGTGGTGTCGTCCCTCGAAAGCGCTATATCGTACTGGAACGAGTGGACGAGTTCGTGCCCGAGAACGTGATCGGTCTCCGCATAGAGCCCTGTCATCGGCATGACGACCCGCTCTTTGAGGCTCTCCGTAACCCCGCCCGTGCCTTGCCCGATCATGCCGCCGATGACATTTGTCTGCTGGAAGTCGGCGTCATTCGCATACAGAATCAGAGGCTTCCGCTTCTTGAACTCCCTCAGATATGTGCGCGAATGGCGGCGATACCACCGCTCGGCCATTCTTGACGCGTCCTGGGACGCCAGGCGCTCCTCATCGTAGAAGTACACCTCGAAGTGCTCGGTCTCAATGGACTTGAAGTCGAACGAGTCGTACTGAACCTTGTTACGCCCGAAATACTGAGCGTGGCCCGGAATAGCAGCAATGCCACTGAAGACCATCAATGCGGCGAACGCGATCAGTGATCTACGCATAAAACCGTTGTCTACGTTAGTACCTTGATTCTTCTTCAGGTCACCCGCAACCTGCCGCTGCGAGCAACCCGCTCACTATGGTCCCGCATGCCGCGCCTGGCGAGAATGCTCCTGAATCGCCTGTGAGTGATGCACATTGCGATGGAGCGCTCACTGTTAGATTCAAAACCGTGCATACTGTTGCAATCAACATACAAGAAACAAACCCATTCCGAAGAGAATTTGACCAAGTCGGATGTCCGTGCTCTTGACCGGAGCTAAACCGAGACCGAACGGTCCCGGCCCTGGATGCGGTTGGAACAGGCCATCTACGCTTTCAGACGATTCCTGAGAGCACTGTACAATCTGCTGGGCAAGTCGATACCCTGAATTCGTTGTCGCCCCGTCCACCCGTGGAGCGTCCATGTTTGAGTACAAGATTCGATTACGTGTTTTTGCCGGTGTAATCGTCGCTGTGTTGTTGGTCCTGGCACTGAGGCTTGTATACCTGCAACTCATTGACGTACAGACTTACTATGACGAATCTTCTAACGCGATTCGCGTTAAGCGTGTACTTCCGGCCCGGGGAGTGATCTATGACCGGAACGGCACGCTGATGGTGGACAATCAGCCCTCGTACTCTGTTCTCCTGACCCCGCGCTATTTCGATGTGGACCGGGGCGGCCTGCTTGCCGACTTGCTGGAAGTGCCGGACAGTGTGGTGACGGCTCGTTTTTCGGAAGCCCGCGCCTGGAACGCTTTCAGGCCGTCAGCTTCATTCCAGGATGTTCCGTTCAGAATCTTCAGCCGTGTTCAGGAAAACCTGTTCCGACTGCCGGGTGTTTCGTTTGAGGTATCTCAAAAGCGGCGGTATCTGACGGCGGCCCGCGCGTGGCACGCGCTCGGATTCGTGCGCGAGATCAATCAGCGTGAACTTGATGTCATGCGGGAACGCGGCTACCGCCAGGGTGACGTGATCGGACGAAGTGGCATCGAACGTGTGTACGAGGACCGGCTGCGCGGAAGTCTGGGCGACGAGTTCAAACTCGTTAACGTGATGGGGATGGAGGTCGAGTCGTACCACGCGGGGCAGCAGGATCGCAGTCCGGTCAGTGGATTTGATCTTCATCTTACCATCGACCATCGTGCCCAGGCGTTGGCTGAATCTCTGTTCGTGAACAAGCGCGGTGCTGCCGTTGCTCTCGATCCGAACAGCGGACAGGTGTTGCTCTTTGTATCCAAACCTGACATTGATCCGGATATCTTCTCCACCGAAATGTCGCCCGAGAAATGGGAGACGGTGACATCGGCTGAGGGCGATCCGCTGTTCAATCGGGCGACGATGAGCGGAATGCCGCCCGGATCGACATGGAAGCCATTCATGGCTCTTGTCGGCCTGGCTGAGGGGTTGATAACGCCAACGACTCCGTATACATGTCGTGGGGGCTACCGACTGGGGCGTCGCACGTTCAAGGATCATGCGGGCCACGTGCACGGCCGTATTCAGCTGGAGGAGGCCATCGAACAATCGTGCAACAGCTACTTCTTCAACCTGATGATGAACCTTGATGTGAATTCGTTCGCCCGATGGGCACACGTGTTTGGCTTTGGCGAGCGCATCAACATGGACATTTCCGAACAGAATCCGGGATTGATCCCCGACTCTTCCTATTACGATCGGACCTATCCGGCGGGCTGGACGGCCGGCTTCACGATTAACCTCGGGATCGGGCAGGGCGACATGCTGGTTACCCCGATGCAGCTTGCTCGTTACGTCGCTTCCGTTGCCAACGAGGGCACGTTGGTATCGCCGCACTTTGTCCAGATGCTGAGACATTCCGAAACCGGTGAGTCGTTACTGCCGGACGTCGATGAGCCGCGATCCATTCCGATATCGCAGGAGCACTTCGAAACCGTCAAGGTCGGAATGCGCCGCGTGATGGAAGAGGGCACCGGTCGGTGGTTTCAGATTCCGGACATCGCGTCCGGAGGTAAGACGGGTACCGCACAGGCCCCGGGCGATCGTGCTGACCATTCGCTCTTCATCATGTTCGCACCTTTTGACGATCCGAAGATTGCGGTAGCAGTGCTGGTAGAGAACGGCGGATTCGGTGCTACCCAGGCGGGTCCGATGGCCAGTTTACTTGCCGAGATGTACCTGACCGGTGATATCAGTCCACGACGACGATATCTCTTGAACCATATGCTCACACTCGAAAGCGAGCCCATTGCGAAGGAGACCGCGCCGTGAGGGTCTGGAATCGAAATATCGATTTTGGGGTGGTCCTCGCCTGGTTTGGACTCGTTCTGGTGGGGCTGACGGCGATCTACAGCACGACCCACGGTCCGGCATCCGAGTTCCTTCTTGAGACCGTTCAGGACAACTTCAATCGACAGTTGATGTGGCTCGGGGTGAGCATCGTCGCGGGTGCATGCATCTTGCTGTTTCCGGTACGGTTCTACCAGTATGGTGCATATCCCGCGTACGGCCTTCTTGTGTTGTTGCTGTTAGCAGCTCTCTTCGGTGGCACGGAAATCAATGGATCCAGGGCGTGGCTCCGTCTCGGACCGATCCAGTTACAGGTTTCCGAATTTGCGAAGGTCGGGACCGTCCTTGCTGTGGCGCAGCTCCTGTCGAGTCGGCGGCGAAATGCGAACAGCGTTCGCTACGCGCTGCTGTCCGTCATCCTGATCCTCGTGCCCGCTGCGATCATTGTCGTCCAGAACGATATGGGGACGGCGCTGATTTTTGTCGGGTTAATTCCGATAATGCTCTTCTGGTCCGGCCTCCCGGCAAGCACGTTGCTCTTGATGCTCGCACCTGCTGTTGCCGGTTACCTCGCCATAGTGTATATGCCGGCAGCCATCGTCTTCTCTCTGTTATTCACGGTCGGCATCCTGTGGTTCACACGAGAACGGTATCTCGCGTTTCTCGCTTTCGTGTTCAGTGGCGGGACGGTGATAGCGCTGACGTTCGCGATGACCAGTCTGCTGCAGCCATATCAGGTCAAGCGGCTGCTTTCTTTCACGAACCCGGAAGCCGCAGAGTATCGAGACAATGTGGGTTTCCACCTGGTCCAGTCAAAGGCAGCCATCGGCTCCGGCGGGCTCACCGGGAAGGGTTTCATGCAGGGCACACAGACGCAGGGGGCCTACGTGCCGGAGCAGTCGACGGACTTCGTGTTCAGCGTGATCGGCGAAGAGTTTGGTTTGCTCGGTGGAATCATCGTCTTGCTGCTGTTCGCGTTTCTTCTCGTGCGACTGATCGTGCTGGGAGTTCAGATCAAGCACCCGTTTGGCGTGATGGTAGCAGCGGGTGCGGTAGGTATATATCTCGTACACGTCTTCATCAATATGGGGATGGCGACGGGCATTCTCCCGGTTATCGGAATTCCACTGCCGTTCATGTCGTACGGGGGGTCGGCCCTGCTTGCGAACACGATGATGCTGGCGATCGTGCTGAATCTGTCTATACGGCGCGATGAGTTTTCCATCTACGGATACTAGCAGGCTCACAGCCGAGCAATGGCACCGGTTGGCGGACTCGATCCCGATCGCCCTCGATGTTGCGGTTGAGCGCGGTAGTGAGGGAGCGAACGTTTTTCTCGAGTCGTCGCGGCGTGACCAATATCATTTTCGACAAGTGGTCGCAGCCGGTCGTCCCCAGCCTTCCGAACAGCGTCGAACACGGCATTACGTTGAGGGAGCATCCGTCACCGCTTATTCCCATGATTGCGTGGCGGTCGCGTGTATTGAGGTGATGAGTAAAGAGGGAGCCCGGGCCGCGGCGCTAAGCGCGTGCGAGGAGGCGAAAACGGAAGGAAGAACAAGCGCATCTCCTTCCGATCGCCTGGCTGGTCTGGATGTATCCATGATGCTGGAGGAACAGCAGGCCGGGCTTCCGGCCGCGACTACCCAAGAGGTCGGGCGCAGCCTTGCGGAGGTATGTCTGGCCGTTTGTCCCGATGCGGTCGAGGTCGGTGTTGTTATTTCGGAGGAGTTCCGTCGACGTCTGGTCGTCAGCACCTATGGGCCACCCCGTATCAGCCGGCATGCTTTTGCGACCACGATAGTGACGTGCGAACGTGAACGAGGGCCGGACGTGCGCGTGGTGGCCGGGTTCGCCGGGCAGGAGAATATCGGTCCCGGCTGCGACGTCGATCGGATGATTCACGAGATCTGCCAGCAGGGGTCTGTGCGGCCGACATCCTACCGCGGAGGCGCGCTGACGATACCGATTGTCTTCGAGGCAGGCTGGTGCGCGGGCGTCTGGTTGCACGAGGCCGTGGGACACTTTCTGGAGGGGGATAATGTGTTGAAGGGTTGGAGTCCGTTCTCAAAGCCTGGAGAGAAAGTGGCTCCTCACGAGGTTACGATTGTGGATGATCCGGCCATCCACTCGTCGCGCGGGAGTATATCTTTCGATGATGAGGGTATGCCGGCGGTCAGAAACGTGCTTGTTGCGAGCGGTGTCGTAGAGGGGCATGTCCACAGTCGGCTCACGGGCCGACATTCAGGGGTCGCCGCGACTGGAAATGGACGTCGTGAAAATTATCGCTTCCCCCCGGCTCCAAGAATGACAAACCTCGTTCTCGAGAACGGCGGCGGTGACCGTGATGCGATCCTGGCTTCAATCTCGAAAGGCCTCCTGATCAACGCCCTGGGTAGCGGTACGGTTGACGTACGCACCGGGCGTTTCTCGTTTGATGTTATCCTTGCCCACTGGATCGAGGGCGGTCGTACAGGAGAGGCAGTTACAGGACTTACACTTTCGGGAGACGCGCAATCCGCGCTCGCAAGCGTGCGAGCCGTAGGAGACGATTTCGCGGCGGACGCCGGCAGGGGTATATGTCGGAAAGGTGGGCAGACGGTTCCGGTGGGCCTGGGTTCACCGACGGTGCATGTCGATGGGCTTCGGGTACAGGCTCGCAACTGACTCCCACTGCCGGGATTCTTTGTACCTTTGTCAAGAGTCAATGCGATGTCCTCTCCTATCTGACTCCTACCTGACGTGCCTCTCGTTCCTGCCCGGACTTCCCTGTGATCAAGAACTATATCAAAGAGCAACTCCTCAGATCTCTGGCCGATTGGCCCGACGTGCCGGCCGAGTTCGAGATCGAGTTGGAGATCCCGAATAACACCGACCACGGGGATCTGGCAACCAATACCGCACTGCGTCTCGCACGCCACCTTCGAAAGGCGCCGCGGAAGATTGCCGAGGAGATTCGGGATCGGCTGCTGGAACTTCCCCTGGACCCGGATCGCGTTTCTGCTGTCGAGGTTGCAGGTTCAGGGTTTCTGAATTTCAGATATGCGTCGTCGTACCTGTACCAGGAGCTTCAGTTACTTCTTGACGAGGGGAGTTCTTTTGGCCGCGCCGATCGTCTCGGAAAGACCGCCATCGTAGAGTTCGTGTCTGCGAATCCCACCGGGCCGCTCACGATAGGTCATGGTCGTAACGCCGTGCTGGGTGACACCATCGCGAACCTGCTGGACTGGACCGGCTACGACGTCACGCGCGAGTACTATTACAACGACGCCGGCCGACAGATGCGTGTGCTGGGCGAATCGGTCCGCGCTCGCTACGAGGAATTGGTCGACCCCGATATCCCGAGGAAAGAGATTGAGGGTGCGGGAGCCGAACGCGTGTCGGTGCCGACATCATTTCCTGATGACGGATATCTCGGTGAGTATATCATAGACATTGCCGGTGCTGTGCACGAGTCGCTGGGCGACAGCGGGGACCCCGTGCCGTCGGTGGAGACGCTGAAGCACGCCGCCGAGAAGGAGATCTTCGGACAGATTGAGTCGACGCTAGCGCGACTCGGCATTCGCATGGATTCGCACTTCAATGAGCACTCTATGTATGAGAACAATGCAGTCTGGGATGTGCTCAAGAAGCTGAGAGATCAAGGGCACGTGTACGACCAGGACGGGGCCGTATGGTTCAGGACGTCCGAACTGGGAAAGGAAAAGGACACGGTGCTCGTAAAGAGCTCTGGAGAACCCACGTATAGACTTCCGGACATCGCCTATCACGTGGACAAGCTTTCTCGTGGCTTTGATCTGGTCGTCGATATTTTCGGGGCGGATCACGTTGCACAGTACCCCGACATCCTGTCTGCGATCAGATTACTCGGACTGGACGAAACGCGCATCCAGGTCGTGATTTATCAGTTCGTTACGCTTGTACGCGGCGGCGAACCGGTCAAGATGAGTACACGAAAGGCCACGTACGAGATGCTGGACGATCTGCTCGACGAGGTGGGTGAGGACGTCACACGGTTCTTCTTTCTCATGCGATCCGCAAACACGCACCTGGAGTTCGATCTCGACCTTGCGAAGGAGGCAAGCAAAAAGAACCCCGTCTTCTATCTCCAGTATGCGCACGCGCGGATCTGCGCCATCTTGCGAAAGGCAGAAGAGGTTGGATTCAAGTTCGCGAGCGATGCGGATCTAACTTTGCTGAATCATCCCACGCAACAGGACCTGATCAAGACGCTTTTGAAACTGCCTGACGCCATCGCATCCGCGACCGTGGATTTCGAGCCTCAACGGCTAACGGTCTATCTGCGCGAAGTGGCTGTTGCGTTCACACAGTTCTACGACCATAGTCGGATAGTCGGTGAGCCGGAAGATATCGCGACGGCAAGGATGCACCTTGCCCGTGCGACACAGACGGTACTGGCTAATGGCCTCGGGATTCTTGGGATCGATGCTCCTGAGCGCATGCATCGCGAAGACACGGCGACATGATTATTGCTTATCAGGGTGAAGTCGGAGCGTTCAGCGAGGCGGCGGCTCGTCATCTTTTTGCTGCGGACGAACTGCAGCCGCACAGTTCTTTTGAGTCTGTGTTCGACGCTGTTCACGACGGTGACGCGGATCGGGGGGTAGTTCCCATAGAGAACTCACTGCACGGAAGTGTTCACAGCAACTATGACCTTCTGGAAGAGCACGAGCTTCGAATCGTAGGAGAGGTCAATCTTAGAATCCGCCACAACCTACTGGTACTGGCGGGCACGTCGATAGAGGAGATCACGACGGTGGAGTCGCATCCACAGGCGATTGGTCAGTGCCGCCGTTTTCTCCGGGAGACGTTGCCGCACGCCAGCGTGGTGCCAACCTACGATACTGCCGGCGCCGCTCGGGCGGTGGCCCGGGGTGGTGATCGGACGGTGGCGGCCATTGCGAGCCGGCGAGCCGCGGACGAGTACGGGCTCACCGTACTGTTCGAAGAAATCGAGAGCAATCACGAGAACTATACGCGGTTTCTTGCCTTGTCTCGGCCAGGACAGCCGGTGTCAACCGTGGTCGGATCCGAGGATGGATTCAAGACATCTATCGTCTACTCGATGCGGGACAACGTGCCGGGCGCATTGTTCAAAAGTCTGGCGGTGTTCGCCCTGCGAGAGATAGACCTCTTCAAGATTGAAAGCCGTCCGCTTGTGGGCCGACCGGGTGAATATCTTTTTTATCTGGATTTTGCCGGCGGTGAAGAGGAGAAGGAGGTGCAAAAGGCGATAGGGCACCTGGAAGAGATCGCAGCGTACGTCAAGATTCTTGGATCATATGGTCGGGGTGAGGTCGTTTATTAGATCGCGGGGGCTATGGGTTCATCCGGGTCGTGCCGATTACTAGTTTGTTCTCCACCGAAACGAGAGGGTGATTGTGTCGCTTTCGTACAGTATTAAGGAAGGCGTCGCCGGCTTCAGAAGGGCAAAATTCGCGTCTATTGCCTCGACGAGCGCCATGGCAGTAGCGCTCATTCTGATCGGCTTGTTCTTGTTGCTGAGTCTTGAAGCAAACTACGTTTCTGACTGGTTGCGTCAGCGCGTGGGTGAGCTGGAAGTCTTCCTTCAGGACGATGTAGACGAACCGTTGGCTCGCGCGATGTACGAACGTGCGCGGGTAACGGAAGGAGTTGCTGAAACGGAGTACATATCCAGGGCGCAGGCCCAGGCCGTATTCAGGCGTGAATTCGGCGAGGGGAGTGAGTTGTTCTTCGACGAGCCATTTCTCCCTGCATCGATCAAGGTGCGGGTGACATCCGATTACGCCAATCCCGACAGCCTGAACGCGATGGTGGCGCTGTTTGAAAGCTGGTCCCGGGTTGACGAGGTTGTCTTCAACCAACCACTCCTGGTGAAAGTGCAGACGAACCTGAAGTTGATCACGACCATGGGACTGTGGCTCGGCGCGCTCGTTGTACTCGCTTCGATATTCCTGGTAGGGAATACCATACGGCTCACGATATATGCTCGCCGTCTACTCATTCGTACGATGAAGCTCGTGGGCGCCACCGATTCGTTTATTCGCAGGCCCTTCATTGTCGAGGGGATCATGCAGGGTCTCTTCGCGGCCGTTCTCGCCATCGCGGCTCTGGTCGTGTTGTACGGCGTGATATCAAGCTACTTGCCGCAGGTCGATTCCGAGGGCGCAACCAGCCCGCTCTTCCTGTTGATCGCAGGTACACTGGCAATGGGCATCTTCCTCGGATGGATCGGATCTTTCTTCGCAGTTCGTCGATTCATCCGACATGTCGCGCTTCACTGATTAGACTGCGTCTCGATCGACTGCTGTTGGCGCGTGTCGACCGGTTGACATTCGCGTGGGGTGCGACTAGTTTAAAAAAACTGCCCCCACTGCGGTGTCTTCCTACAGCGTCCCTGGCATATGCTCCGGGTACTCCTGGTCATCTTAGCCATTCTCTCAACGGTTCTGGGAGCGGTCCTGCATTTCTGGGGATTGTACGTCCTTGCTGCGCTTCTGCTGGCCGCAGCCGGGGCAACCTGGCTACTCCAACTCAAGGGAAAATTTGACATTGGACGCCCGGACTCGAGCGGCTACGCACCGGTTGACGAAGAGGACCTGAACGCCCTCGGCATTCTCGATATACGCCCGAAATCTGGCAAGACCGAAGTGCGTCCGAAGCCGGACACCCCGCACCACGAACCCACCAGGGCCGCAACCCGCCGATCAGCCTCGGAGGCCCCACAATACTCGATTTTCGAGTCGGAGGAGAGATTGAGCTCTGTTGAAACACGCGTTCGAGAACCGATGCCCACAGAACGGAACGGGAGTTCCGTCGATACCGGCGTCAGTCGCTCGCCAACCTCCGTGTCCGGACCTGTCACGAAAGAAAGGAAGTCTCCTCAATACCAGGTTGCGTCCTGTTCCGACCGTATCGATGGCGATGTGGTCCTTCCATGTCTCGAATCAATGTGTGCAGCTCTCCAGGCCAACACGGTGTGTCTCCTTGGTTCCGAGGCCGACGGTAAGGGACACCGGATTCACGCGATCGTGAGTCGGAATGCGTACGCTCGTAGCGGTGGCGAGTTGACACCGGGTAACGGCATGCGCTGGTCGAACTCGATATATGTGACGGTCGAGCGCGCCGCCGACGCGACATGGGATCCGTATGACCTGCAATACTACCGGGAGACGATCGCGGTCAAGGAGCTGGCGTACGCCGCGATTCCAATGCCGCCGGGTGGGCGACGATTCCTGCTCATTGCAGACTCTATGTATGATGGTGTTCTTGAAAACTCGAGGGCTCATCGCGTCTTCGAGCACTTCGCGCGGGTACTCGGTGAAGTCGTTGACCGTGACGATGAAGCGCCGTCCGAATCGGCTCCGTCATTCCGTCCGAGACGAGAGATTATTGCAGAAGAAATGCTGCGTGCCCGCAAACGTAATTCACCAATGGCATTCGCATTGGTGATGTTGAACCGTGCGGAGGAGGTAGTTGCAGAAGACGGAGTCGACGCCGTCGCAGGGCTTGAGACTGGAATTCGCAAGCGTCTTGAGGAGTCAGGTGACGGTCTTCGCATCGAGCGATTTGGCGATCTGATGTTCGGCGTATTCGTTGCATCGCCGCTGACAGACGTAGAGCTATGGGCGATGCAGGTGTACGACGATTTCGAGAAGATGGGCCAGGAGTATCGAGGAGGCGTGAGCATCGGTGTGGCGATGCTGGCCGACCGGCACAAGACGCACGAACAGCTCAAAGCGGACGCAGCAGCCGCTCTTCAGGAAGCTGTCAAGTCCGGTGTCTGCACGATACTTGAGTAACTCGCCGGACCACCGGGCGTCCCGATTTATCGCGCAGCCATGTCTCTCTTTGTCACGATCGTGTTGGATGGCGTAGGAATCGGTGCGCAGCCAGACGCTGATGACTTCGGTGACGTCGGCAGCGATACGCTCGGTCACGTCTGTCAGGTAGCTCGACCCGATCTGCCAAATCTCGCTCGGTGGGGCCTGGGTAATATCAGGGCACTTACGGGGATGGACGGCACAAGAAATCCGGCGGCTGATTACGGCCGCCTGCGAGAGGTGTCGGCAGGGAAGGACAGCACGACCGGCCACTGGGAGCTGGCAGGCATTCAGCTCGAAAACCCGTTTCCGACATATCCTGATGGGTTTCCGGACGAACTCATCGACCGTTTCTTGTTGGAATCGGGCTGCGATGGCATCCTCGCCAACGTAGCGGCATCCGGCACCGAAATCATCGAGCGCGTGGGGTCGGCACACCAGGAATCAGCATGGCCGATTGTCTACACGTCGGCCGACAGCGTCTTTCAAGTTGCGGCGCATGTGGACGTGATTCCTCTGGAGCGGCTCTACGAGCTCTGTCGTCTAGCGAGGGACAGGGTATGCGTTGGACCCCATGCGGTTGGCCGCGTAATCGCCAGACCCTTTGCGGGCGCCGAGGGCTCGTACTCGCGGTTGTCGGCCATGCGGAAAGATTTTGCTCTGCGGCCCCTGAAGGCACCGGTACAGTCGCGATTGCAGGATGCCGGGATTCAGACGATCGCCGTCGGCAAGATCGGTGAGCTCTTCGATCGCGTGGGATTCGATTCCAGCATCAAGACCAGATCCAACACCGAAGGCATCGAGGCTACGGTGAAGGCCATCGTAGCGGCCACTGCGAATGGCCACCCGACCTTTATCTGGACGAATCTGGTAGACTTCGACCAGGACTTCGGACACCGAAACGACGCGCAGGGCTTTGCGCGTGCACTGGAGCACTTTGATTCAAATCTGCCCGAAATCGAACGCGCACTTCCACACGGCTCCGTGTTGTTGCTGACGGCCGACCACGGCAATGACCCGACCTTCCCCGGTACCGACCACACGCGAGAGCACGTTCCTCTGCTCGTCAGCTATGAAGGGTCGGGCTCCGACCTGGGTATGCGGTCCTCGTTCGCAGACCATGCCGCATCGGTTGCCGCCTACTTTGGAGTGGAATACGACTGCGCGGGGGACAGCTTTCTGCCGGACAGTGTTCGAGCGGCTTCCGGCAACTGAGCGCAACCACAGCTACTTCAGCAACACGACGCTCTTGGCAGTCGCAAACACCTCACCGGTGACGCGAATGAGGTACATGCCGCTCGACAATCCGGCTCCCTCAAACTGAAACTCGTGCTGGGTCCCCGACGTCAGGAATCCATCATGGAGCATCGCGACCTGTTGCCCGATTGCATTGTAGACGCGAACAGCAACGTCCTGCGCATCGATGACTTCCAGTTCGAAGGAGGTCACCGGGTTGAAGGGATTCGGATACGGCGATCCCAGCTTGAAGCTGTCAACCACACCTGCTGTCGGAGGGGTTGACGGGACGCCGCTGATATCGAGGAAGCTCACATTGAACAACGCGTCGGGTTCGTACACACCGCCGTCGTTGAACGGAAACTCCGAATCAAATCCAACGTCGATCCCCGCACCGTCGGCTCCGAAGATCAGGTTGTCGGATGCATCATAGATGACGAAGCGAAGCGGATCGCCAGCGTTGAGTCCGTCGATCTCCTCGGTCATTTCGTCGTCTCCCCACACCGTGATGGACATCGTTTCACCGGTCCACGTGGCCTTGCCGGCACACGCACCGTTTTTGTCCAGGACCACGACCTCATCGCCTTTGTCAAGCGCGACGCCGTTTATCGTTGGCGTGACCTCCGACCGGATGAAAATGCTTGCGTTCTGACCGGTGCGAACTGCGCATTCAACAAATGCGGACTTTGCGAAGGCGCCTGTGCTGAGAGCGGTGGCGATCAGCAAGCCGAGTATGGGACTTTTCAGCATTTCGTACACTTCTGCTACGGTGATTGGTGGAAGACGGGCCCTTTTGTGGACTCCATCTGTCAGCGTAGCATTGCGTACCCGGCGACTGGCGATCGCGTGGCAAAGAACCAGACTCCGGGTGGGAAATCGCGCGAAAACGGGGGTGGATCCTCACGCGAAGACTGGTAATTTACACAGTTTAGCTATCGGCCGCCATACGGCCGGATCGTGTGAGGGAAAGGTTTATCGGATGTGTAGGGGGATCCCCTACACATTCTCCTTACAACTGCATTGTGTATCGGCAGCCGCCGTACTGAATTCAAGATGTCGACTGGCTCGCCCAAACGGGGTGTCTCTGGTGGTTTTTCGGCCGGCGTTGCTGCGGGCGGGTGGTAGAGAGCGCTGGTCCGCGGTGGGCGGCGGCTCGCCGAATAGTACCCGAACGCCAGAGCGTCGTGAATTATTGTCCGGTTGTCATCGTCTGGGGCACTCGCTACCTTCTTTCGCACGTCTAAATCTTCGAGAAGAGTTCAAACCAGAGAAAAGGAATCGGGCCATGATGCTGGGCAAAGTCATCGGGACAGTCTGGGCGACGCGGAAAGACGATCAACTCGTTGGCATGAAGCTCCAGATCGTGCGCGAGGTGGATCTGGATCTTTCCTTGAAAGATCGTTTTGTCGTCGCCGTCGACAGTGTCGGAGCCGGCGCAGGGGAGGTTGTTCTGGTGGCTCAGGGGTCGAGCGCCCGTCAGACGGTCCTCACGAACAACAAACCGGTGGATGCGGTCATCACCGCGATTGTCGACAAAATGGACGTCGAAACCGTTGCCAGACTGGAATTGAGCGGGGTGGATTCGTGAAGTTGGCCAGGGTAATCGGCACCATATGGGCGACGCGGAAGAATGAGAGGTTTGAGTCGCGCCGAATGCTTCTTGTGCAGCCCATGGCCTTTCGAGGTCGCGACGTTGGTGGACCGATCATCGCGCTCGACACGGCAGAGTCGGGCGTAGGCGACGTGGTGATCTACACCACGGCCAGCGAGGCGGCTATTCCGTTCAAGCCCGGGCTGACACCTACAGATGCAACGGTGGTTGGTGTCGTCGATCGCATCGACCACCAGGACTGGACCTTCGTGGCCGGCGCCTAGCGGTCACCTATGAGCGGCACGAAGCGGAAGTCGTGAGACTGCTCTTCTTCGATCGTCTCCGGCCCCGTTCTGGTAAGGCGGTACATTGTCTGCCCGTCGGATCCACCCACCGGAATCACAAGGCGTCCACCGCCGTGTTCAGAGTCCGGGGTGCGAAGCTGCTTGATCAGGGGATCGGGTACCTCGGTAGCTCCGGCGGTGACGATTATCGCGTCGTAGGGCGCAAAGGCTGCCCAGCCCAACGTTCCGTCGTCGCACTTGGCCGTCACGCGGTAGTTCAGATCGTTGAGGAGTTGCCGGGTGCGTTCATACAGAGCCCGTATCCGTTCCACGGAGTACATGACAGCTCCCAGTTCACACAGAATGGCCGCCTGGTATCCGCTGCCTGTTCCGATTTCCAGCACCCGATCCCCACGGCCGACTGCCACCATCGCCGTCTGATAGGCTACCGTAAATGGTTGAGAGATCGTCTGGCCATATCCGATTGGCAAAGCTTCATCTTCATAAGCCCGCGGACGCAAAGCCGCATCAACAAAGAGATGTCGGGGTACCGTTTCGATAGCGCGAAGCACGTTGACATCCGAGATACCCTTGTCCTTAAGGGACTCAACCAGTTTCGTCCGGCGTCGGCGGTACTTCCAGTCCTCGGATGACATCAAGCCTCGGGGATGCTTGTTCGGGGGCTACCGTACGTGGCCGCCGGCTCAACTTCAGGATGTCCCAGATCCGCAGCCATAGGCGCCTGGGGCAGCAACGCGTCTGAAAGGTATTCGCGGAGCTTCTGCTCGTCTATGTCGGTGATGAGATTACCCAGCATGGACACCGAGATCGCCCCCGTTTCTTCGGAAACCACGAGCACAAATGCGTCAGTCTGTTCGGTCAATCCCACCGCGCTGCGATGCCGGAGTCCGAGGTGTGGAGAGAGTCGCATACTCGTGGACACGGGCAGAATGCAACGCGCAGCCTCAATAGTCTTCTTTCTGATAATGATCGCGCCGTCATGAAGCGGATTTTGCGAATAGAAGATGGTAATGAGCAAATCCTTTGATACACGGGCGTGAATCACCGTTCCGGTTTCGATGTAGTTTCTGAGCCCCGTCGACCGCTCGAACACGATCAATGCGCCGATCCGACTTCGACTCATCTCCATCGCGGCGTCCGTAATCTCGTTCACCATTTGCTCCTGAGCCGGCGACGTCACGAGCCTCCGAATCAGCGGGTTCTGTCCGAGTAACAAAAGCAGCCGCCGAATCTCGGGCTGGAACAGAATGATGACGGCCAGGACTATGACCTCCCCAATGAGCCCGAACAGTGAGTTCAGAATCGTCATGTCAGCGACGCTGACAATAACCTGTATCAGGTAGAGCGCGAGCACACCCAGGAAAATCTGGATGGCTATGGTGCCCCGCATAAGATTGTACAGCTTGTACAGTACGTATGCGAAGATGCCTATCTCGATAATGTCGATCAGCCTGATCGGGATGATCCACTGAAAAATCGTCAGGGCGATCGGAGGCACCATTATTCCCCGGCCTGTGTGATCGCAGCTACCACCTTCAGCGTCTCGACTGTCTGTCGGATGTCGTGCGTCCGGATGATAGAGGCGCCTCGCATGACGGCCACCACCGTCGCACCGAGGGTCCCGAACAGTCTCTCCTCAGGGGGTGGAGGATTGTCTTCGCCGCCCAGAACGGTCGCGATCGTTGATTTTCGCGAGATACCCAGCAGCAGCGGACGATGCAGGCTCGATAGCTGATCCAGATTCCGAATCAATCGGAGATTGTCGACCACCGATTTGCCGAACCCGAATCCCGGATCCAGAATGATCTCGGTGGCCCCGGCTTCCTTTGCACGGGTCATAGACTCGGTCAGTGAGCGGGTGACGGTATCGATGACGTTCTTGTGCTCTGTGTCATGAGGAAGCGCCCCGGGCGTCCCAACAGAATGCATAACGATCAGTGCTGCACCCGCGTCAGCTGCCACTTGCGCGATATCCGACGAGTATCTCAACCCGGTGATATCATTGATCATGTGAGCTCCAGCTTCCATGGCCGTCTTCGCAACATCCGGCTTGTAGGTATCCACCGAGACAAGCACGGACGGAAAGCGAGTAACGATCCCCTTGATGACGGGAGCGACACGTCGCATCTCCTCGTGGGGCGTGATGGGTCTGGCTCCTTCTCCGTATGTCTTTCCGGTCGGGCGAGACGACTCGCCACCGACATCGATAATGTCGACACCCTGCTCGACCATCTCCTCTGCCCGCGACAGGGCGGCATCGGGACTCATGTACTTCCCGCCGTCTGAAAAGGAGTCGGGAGTGACATTCAGGATGCCCATCACGAGTGCTCCCGAAGACAATCCGGGCGTGCAATCGAGTACTCTGTCGCGACACCGAACAACGAAGGTGGGCGTCGTTTCCGTTTCTTTTGCTTCCATGTTGGGAAGTTACGTCTACGTGTTCAAAATTCCCTCGGAGTTTCGCACCTTATCGGCAGCCCTTAATGCGGTGATCAGGAGCGGTTGATGATGGAACCGATTGATTTTACGGGATCCTTCGGTGGACGGAGCCGATCGAGTGTTACCGGAATGCCGGGAGTGAGAACGATGCGTGCCTATGTCTAGCGTGATAGGATCTATTGTCGGACGAGTCCCGATGGGACCTCTTCGGACGCTCCGAAAGGCGGCGGCGCATCCGTGGTCATCCCAGGAGGTCCTTCTGCGTAGCCTGGTGAAGCGTGCCGCCAGAACCGTAGCCGGAAAGAAATTCGATTTCGACGGAATGATCGGAAGTCCTGATGTGGTGACGAGTTTTCAGGCTCGTGTTCCTCTTCAGGAGTATGATGACATTCGACCGCTTGTCGATCGGGTGCGCGCAGGAGAGGAAGACGTGATGTGGCCGGGCCGCATGCGTGATTTCGCGATCTCCAGCGGCACGGTTTCCGCTGGCAAGATCATCCCGTTGAGCCGGGAGGCAATCAATTGCAACAGCCGATTCAGTCTTGCCGTTGCGCTCAACTACCTGGCGCACAGTGGCGACCTGTCTATGTGGTTCGGTGAGATGGTCAGTTTGCCGGGTCGGATCGAAGAGGATCCCGACCATCC
>JABDKH010000186.1 GCA_013002345.1 Rhodothermales bacterium | reverse complement strand
ACGAGGGTATGCGGGGGATCGGAGATCCATGGGAGCGATGACAACCGCGACGTCATCCCCGACTTGATCGGGGATCCAAAGAACGACGATGTGCCTTGGCCGCGGATGGATACCCGCCTGCGCGGGTGGGACACGGGGAACGACATTGAGCCTACTCGTACAGCCCGTCCACATCCGCCTCCGACATCTCGACAAGGAAGTCGGCGATCGCGTCGGTCACAATCGCGAGGTACCGACTACCCTTCTCGGCCGTCGCTTTCCGGGGATCGCCCACCCCGGTGTCCTCCGTCACCTTTGACCACTGACGCGGGGCCCACGCGATGCCGTCGCGCAATCCTTTCAGCCGAAAATGCCGCTCCTTCCCTGCTCCAGCCGCGGAGAGCGGGAGGACCAGATGCGGTGCAATGTGCATGAGATTCGACGTCTCCATCTCACCGGCGTGATCACCGACTTCGTCGAACACCTCTTCCGGATTGCCGAGCTGGTACCAGTTCACCGCCGAAAGAAACACGTCCGGGAATACGGGCTGCAGCTCACGAATCATCGCCCGAAAATCATTGCCACCATGGCCGTTCAAGACGACAATCTTCCGAATCCCCTGGCCCGCCAGCGAGTCGACGACATCGCCCAGCACGGCCGCCTGGGTACTCGGATTCATGTTGATACACAGCTTAATGTCGAGCTGTCCGGTATTGACGCCGAACGGAACGGTCGGCAGCACAACGACATGCGCGCCGCGCTCCGACGCCTTGCGAGCCGACTCGGCCGCGATGTAGTCGCACTGGATGACGTCGGTGGCATACGGAAGGTGATAGTTGTGAGCTTCCGTGGCGCCCCATGGCAGGACAGCGACTTCGTAGTCGGTGCGCATGACCGTCTTCCACGTGGTTTCGGCAAGGAGAAAGGGAGGTGCCGACATGACTTGCTCCGAATGTGATCTCGTATGATTGCAATACGATGCAGTCTACGGCCCGCTGCCGAAGACATCAATCCGCTCGTTCCGATGGGCCCGGTCTGCATCATGACTGAGCTCCAGACGGACATTTCCACGCTGGATTCTGCCGGCGGAATTTGACTCTTACCGGCGTTTCACCTATCTCCTACTGCAATGACTCAGGTGCGATCGCATGATCGGTCAGACCGTCTCTCACTTCAAAATCCTCGAGCGGCTCGGGGGCGGTGGCATGGGAGTCGTATACCTCGCCGAGGATCTCGAGCTTGACCGAACCGTCGCGCTCAAGTTTCTTCCCACACACCTGACGACGGACGAAGAGGCCAATCAGCGTTTCGTACAGGAGGCGAAGGCGGCGTCAGCGCTCAACCATCCGAACGTCTGCACCATCCACGAGATCGGACGCACCGACGAAGGGCAGCAGTTCATCGCGATGGCGCACTACCCGGGGCAAACTCTGAAGGCCCACATCGCGGACGGGGATCTGAGCCTGAATCGGACCGTCGAGATCGTCAGCCAGGTGGCGCATGGACTTGCCCGGGCACACAGTCAGGGAGTTGTGCACCGGGACATCAAGCCGGCCAACATCATCATCACGGACGACGGGCGAGCCGTAATACTCGACTTCGGACTGGCCAAGCTTGCAGGCGCCGCCGACCTGACGAAGACGGGCAGCACGTTGGGAACGGTGCCATACATGTCGCCGGAGCAGGCCCGCGGTGAGCATCTCGATCAACGCACGGACATATGGAGTCTCGGCGTGATTTTCTACGAGATGCTGGCGGGGCGGCGACCGTTCATCGGCGAGTACGATCAGGCCGTGGTTTACTCGATCCTCAACGAGGATCCGCCGTCCGCGACATCCATCAACCCTGAAGTCCCCGAAAGCATCGAGCAGGTGGTTGTACGCGCACTCCAGAAAGACCCCGAGCAGCGATATGGCGACATCGGCGAGATGGCGAATGAACTGGGGTCGTTTTCGGATCCGGACGCCACGGTCGTCCGGGAGGCCGTGGCGCGCTACAAGACGCACGGTGGCTCTCGCCTCCTCAAGCCCAGAGTACTGATCCCGACCATCCTGGTGGTCGCGCTGGTGGCAGCGGGCGCGGTCTGGTTCGCAAATCGCCAGTCGAAAGTCCGCTGGGCCAGAGAGGAGGCGATCCCTCAGCTGCGGAGCGCTCTCGAAACAGAATGGCGCGATTTTACGGATGCCTACGAGATTGCCCTGGCAGCCGAGGAAATCATTCCCGGGGACCCGGAGCTTGCCGAGATCTTCAGGGCAATCTCTCTGCGCATGTCGATCCACACGACGCCCCCGGGAGCACATGTGTCCGTCAAGAGATATCAGTCACCCGATGCCGACTGGCAAAGTCTGGGTGTCACGCCACTGGACAGCATCCGGATGCCGATCGGGATCTTCAGATGGCAGATAACGAAGGAAGGCTACGATAGCGTTCACGCCGTCGCTTCGTCATGGGACATCCAACCCGGTGGTGATGCACTCCTCAGTCCGTTCCTGCTGGAACGAACGCTGGATGCTTCCGGCACAAAACCTGCCGGAATGGTGCGCGTCCCGGGTGCACAGACACCGACCGGACGGGTCGATGATTTCTTCATTGACCGCACCGAGGTTACGAACCGGCAGTTCAAAG
>JABDKH010000185.1 GCA_013002345.1 Rhodothermales bacterium | reverse complement strand
GGGCGCCCCAAATGACCGTTGCGGCCAGGTCCTCGTTGACACCGCTGATGAACTGCACATCCGCCGCCTCGAAGACGTCCTGATGTTGCTGATACGCACCCTCGACGTTGCCGAGGGGTGAACCGCGGTAACCACAGATAAGTGTTGCCGTCCGTAGACCGCGGGCCATGTCCGCCCGCTGCTGGTCGACGGCGGACCGCAAAAACGCTTGCACACCAGAAAGCGTGATCATCCCCTCACTCGAGGAGATCCGGTCTGAAATGTCGATTTCCAGTGCCATCGACGAATCGTATAACACCCCTGATCTTTCAGACGATGCGCCCGGGGGGTCTTGGCGTCATCGTAGGATGCCGACGTGCGCCCCCAGCTGTCCGGCATTCGCCGATCCGCCCTCTCCGCTCAACGCCATCTGCTTCGGCTTCCGAAGGTTGGTCGCCGACTCTCTCGACCGCTCGTGGACCGAAGTCCGTATCGCATCTATGCCGCACGAGGTGGCACCGGTTCCAGCCAAACAGCTCGGGTGCTCCGACGCAGTGGTCGAGCGTTCGTCCGTCCCGATGTCGCGTGGATGCCACCGTACGCGGATCCCGCGGGCTCGCTCTTGGCGGCGAACCTGGCAGAGTTGCACCCTGCTGCTGAGCCGAGCGAAGTGCTCATGCCTTCCACTGACTACGACGTGACGGTAAGCAATTACGACGTCTTCTCTGAGCGCTGTCATGGCCGGTACGCCGCTGACCCCCAGCGAACGATCGAGCAGAACCTGGTCGGATTGTGCGACTGGGTCCGCGCCAACGATCACTTCGTCGTGCTCAACAACTCCAGCATTCAGTCACTCTTCAGCCGAAACGACATTCGTTCGGTTGTCTTTCTCGTACGGCATCCGATCGACAGCCTCATCAGCTGGGCCAAGCCGGAGCGACACGGGGACACGCTCGAGTTGCTCGGAGGTCAGAGCAGTGAGGCGGCGGTCGACTACTGGGGCCTCCGATGGAACCAGCATGTCGATGAGTACTTTCGGTGCGTCGAAGCTGACCTGCAACCGGTGCTCGTTCGATACGAATTCGCGTATGAGGACGCGACTCACGCACCCGGCCTGGCCCCGGTCTTTGCCGAGATGAACCCATCGACCAGGCCGACGTACGAGCGGGCGATGGGCGCACGCCTCCGCGAGCTGGTAGCGGACAACTATGACAAGCTCTATCCCCGGTGGGACATCTGAACCTCGTTCGTCACGCCAATGACGAGGTGCGGCTGGGAACTGCGGCGATGATTCGATTCAGGCCGTCCGTCAGCGTCGCACGGGGGCAGGCCAGATTTACGCGAATACACCCGTCGGCATCAGCGATGAACATGTCACCACCCTCCAGCAGTACTCCCCCGTGTTCGGCGAAGAAACGAGTCAGGTTGATATCGGCGTCGAAGTAGTGACTCAGGTCGATCCAGGCAAGGTAGGTGGACTCCGGAATCTGGAAGACCGCGTCTGGCAGCTGCGTACTCAGGACATCCTTTACGTAGGCGAAGTTCGCGTCCAGATAGGTCCGCAGCTGGTTGCGCCATTCTTCACCGTTGCGAAAGCAGCCGGCGACCGCTGCCATGCTCACCGGATTGATCAAGGGCGAGTTGCGGTCCTGCCAGACGTTCCTGATGTTCTCATCGGGGATGAGCACGATGGCGCTGCCAAGTCCCGCCAGATTGAACGTTTTGCTCGACGACATCGCGGTGATGATTTGATCGGAGTCCGGGAACAACTTCGCCATCGGTGTATGGCTGACCCCATGCCGCAACAGGTCACAGTGAATCTCATCGCTGACGACGATCACCCCGTTCGCCAGGCACAACTCCCCCATCTGACGCAGTTCATCGTCTGTCCAGACGCGACCGGTCGGATTGTGGGGGTGACACAGGAAGAAGAGCCGCATTTTCGGATCGGCAAGTTTCGCTTCGAGATCGTCAAAGTCGATCGAGTACCAACCGGCTGCGTCTGCCACCAACCCCGATGTGACCAGCTCGATGCCGTGATGATCGCAGGCGTTCTTGAAGTGGCCATAGGCAGGCGTCAGGGTCAACACCTTCTCATCCGGCTGAAGAATGTGCTCGACCAGGTCGTACAGCGCAGGGACGACGCCCGGTGACGTGAGGAAGTGATCTCGCTCCGGTTTCCAGTCGTAGTGCTCGACACACCAGTCCCGATAGGCGTCGAAGAGCTGATCGTCGAAGACCGCCGTGTAACCAAAGACCGGGTGGTCGATCCGTTCCCTCATTGCATCGATTGCCGCCGGCGCCGACGCAAATGCCATGTCCGCGACCCACATGGCGACGACTTCGTGATCCTCGCATGGCATCGCAAAGTCATCCCCGTCAAAGAGATACCCACGAAAGCCGTCGCGCGCTGCGGCGTTGGTGTTGTTGCGATCGATGATCTCGTCGAAGTCAAAATTCACGGAGTTGCCCTTCTCACCCAGAGTCTCGCCAGATTGTAGGTGCACTGTCGTGAGGAGTGGAACTGACCTACGTCGGGCAACACGATCCGCGCCATGATGGTCCGATGACCGGACGCCTCGAACTTCCTGACTTCAAGCTGGAGACGTACTTCAGTACGTGGGAGTTCACGGCCCGACATCACCTGACGGCCTCAGACGCCGAATCGATGACGGTCGCGGAGCTGTTGGCACTCGGTACGGATGAAGACCACGAGGCGTACGAGAACCTGCACCTCGGATACACCCCAACCTGGGGGACAGAGCCGTTGCGAGCTGCCATCGCTGGCTCCTACGAGTCCCTCACCTCCTCGAAAGTGCTCGGATTCGCCGGTGCAGGTGAGGCGCTCTTCTGGGCCATGCAGCTGTTCGTCGAACCGGGCGAACACGTCATCGTGAACGTCCCCAACTATCAGTCGATTG
>JABDKH010000184.1 GCA_013002345.1 Rhodothermales bacterium | reverse complement strand
AGCCGAACCGCGACGGGTGGAACGCGAATCGTCAGAACGCGGCGGCCAAGTACGTCAACCGTCGCGTCCCGTATCTCCTCCCACGTGGAAGGAGCGGCGGACCCGAGAAAGTACGTTTCACCGATCGTGGCATTCGACTCAGCTGCGGCGATCATTCCAGCGACCAGATCATCAACATGAACGAGCGACACGGGGTCAGGCTTGTTCCCCCCGATGATGGGGCACACACCTCGGGAAACGGTGCGGAAGAAGGTCAGGATGTCTTGCTCCCTTGGACCGTATACCGCGGGTGGGCGAACGATGGTCAGCGGAAGCCTGTCGTGAAGCCGAATCCCGTCTTCTTCCTGGTCTGCGATGCGTTGCTCCATTACGGCCTTACTGCGACCGTATAGACTGACGGGGTTCAGCGGCGTGTCCTCGGTTGCCACCGGTTCATCGCTAACGCCGACAACGGCGAGCGTGCTTGTAACCAGAACGCGTCGGACGTCCGGGCAGGCAGCCTCGACCGCGCGAAGCAATCGAAGAGTCCCGTCGACATTCGCGCGAGTGAACGTGGCACTGTCCTTCGATCGCGTAACACCGGCCACGTGGTACACGTGCGTGGCTCCCGAAAGGGCGGACTCGAGATCCGTATCGTCCCCGAGATCACCCGAAATCCGGGTGACATCCAGATCGGCAAGCCACTTCGGATCCTTGCGGACCAGGCACCGGACCTCGGCGTAGCCCTCCTTCTGCAATTGCTCGACGAGGTGGCTACCGACGAAACCTGTGCCACCGGTGACGAAGGCGATTTTTCGAGTGTCGTTCAACAGGTGCACCTGGCGATAAGAAATCGGCTAAGCAATGGCTGTCAGGCGCGCAACGCTCTCAATATGTTCTGTATGCGGAAACATATCGACCGGTTGAATTGCATCTATTCTGTAGATACCCGAGAGCGCACTCAGATCGCGTGCTTGAGTCTGCGGGTTGCAACTGACATACACGAATCGGGCTGCTCGGAGCAACGCGATCTGCTCAACGACGCGCGGGTGCAATCCTGCACGAGGCGGGTCCACAATCAGTACGTCGGGGATCCCATGTTCCTCCAGAAATCCGGGATCGACCAGCTTTCCGACATCGCCCGCAATGAACGAACAATTGTCCACTCGGTTCTGCCGCGCGTTGGCGCGCGCGTCTTCGATTGCGTCGGCAACTACCTCAACTCCGACGACCTTGCGGACATACGGTGACAGGTAAAGAGAGATCGTGCCTGTTCCACAATACAGATCATACACAATGTCGGAAGTCCGCAACCCGGCTGCGTCTCTGACCACTTCGTATAGCCGTTCCGCCTGATCCGTATTTGTCTGGAAGAACGACTGCGGGCCGATGTCGAATTCAAAATCGCCGATTCGCTCTTTGATCTTGCCGGGCCCGTACACGACATAGGTCTCACTACCCAGTGCAGTCTGCGCCGGCGTATCGTTGATCGTGTTGACAAACGTCGAGACAGCTAACTCGGACGATCTCAGCAGCTCCGACATTCCATCGACAACAGATGAATCGCGACTTGAGGTCACGAGATTGACCATGCGATCGCCCGTTCTCTTGCCCTCACGAATGACAAGGTGCCGAAGGAGTCCGGTATGGCCGCGAGTATCCCATGGAGCCCACTTCGATTGTCTTGCCAGGGCGCGGACTCTGTTTACGATTTCACGGCTTTCCGCAGACTGAAGATGGCACTCCTCAAGGTCGATGATCTTGGCAAACTGACGTGGCGCGTGCAAGCCGAGGGCGAAACTCTTGTCGAAGATCTGGCCCGACTCTATGTCGCTCTTCGTCAACCACCGCTGCGAACTGAATGAGAACTCCATCTTGTTGCGATAGAGATAGGTCGCGACCGACCTCAGAGTCGGCTTCACATCTACCTGATCGAATCCACCCGCATGCTCAAACGCTTCTACGACACTTTGCCGCTTGGCCTCAAGTTGTGCCTCATAGTCGACGTGCTGCCACTTGCACCCGCCGCAATGACCGAAGTACCGGCAGACGGGCTTCGCTCGCAGCGAGCTCTCGCGTACCGTTTGCACAACCTCGGCCTCCGCATACTTCTTCTTGAGCTTTCTTATGCGGATGTCGACTTCGTCACCGGGAACAGCCGCGGGAACGAAGATCACCATGCCGTCGACGCGTGCCAGCGACTTTCCACGATCGGCGAACTTCTCGATCGTAACCCGAAGTTCGGAGCCTTTTCTAAGTCCCATTGGCGCCGGCGAAAGACATCAAGCCATCTCCTTCGTTATCGTCGTTTCCGTGAGCATAGCCATCGTCTGCGTACGCCCACACGTCTCCTCGACACAATTGAGCAACGATGAGTATCTCCGACCGACGTGGCGCGCAAGGACCTTGTATACGGCGGCACCAGCAGAGGGACTTCTGTTCAACACTGCGTTCAGGTCAGGGCGAAAAAGCCCCAGGAGCACGGTGTCTGCTCTTGATTGCGCGGACTCGGTTCGTCGCAGATCTTCAAAAACGGACAGAACACCGAAGATATCTCCTTCGCCAAGTTCAGCGATATCAACATCTCGATCGTCTTCATCTCGTCGCGCGAGGCGAACGCGCCCGTCGCTGATCAGATAAAGGCCAAGTCCCGGATCATTCTCGTAGTAAATATGCTCATCGCGCTTGAAGCGTCGCTCGTGCATGACCTCAGCCACACGTACCAGATGCCTCTTTGTCATGTCCCCGAACACGGGCGAGCTACGAAGTGCATTGACGCGTGAACGAATGCGCTCATCGTCGTCTCTTGTGAAGAGTCTCCTGTGGAAGCGACGAAGGCTCTCTGTAAATCTTTGCAGCGTGGTCATGTGACGATTTGATCTCACCGAGAGAATGGCTCAGAACGTATGCCCGATCCCGAAATGTACTCGAGGTTTATTCCAGCGATCGACGAAGAACGATTTCGCGGCCGGGTCACGCACACGATACGCGAAATCGAATCGTGCGATAAAGTACTCCCACGACAGCCGTAACCCAACACCGCTGCCGACACCGAGCTCACTAATGAATCTTCCCGGCCGAAAACGCCCGTCATCATTTCCACGTCCCTCCAGATCCAGTCCCGGATTCCGTGGTCCGAACCAGACGTTCCCCGCGTCGATAAACGGCGTCAGAATCCAGTCGGCTGCAAAGAGGTTGCGGATTATCGTCTGGCGAAACTCTACGCTCATCTCGACCTTCACATCACCGCCGAAGATATTGGCTTCGGATGTGGCGTCTTCCGACGAGAGCTGTGCGGTGCCCGGTCCGAGATCACCCAGTCCCCAGCCGCGTACGCTGAACGCGCCACCTGTAAAGAAACGCTTGTCGAAGGGTACAATATCGGAACGGCCTGTGGGGTGAGAGAATCCAGCAAACGCCTTCCAGGCAAATACCAGGCTTCGTGTCCAGGGGTGATACTGACGGACATCCGTGACGAGCTTCAGATACGGGCGGTAAATGAGTCTGGTCTCGTTCGCGCCACCGAAGAACGGAAGGCCGGGCAGGCTCCCCTCAACAGAATCCGGAGTGAACACCGCTCGGTCCAATAGAGACGGCAGATTTCCCCCGACTTCAACCGACCATTCGTATGAGTGGCCGCGATCACGACGCAGCGGATTGGCGGTAAGCGAAATCAGCGTGTAGCGAAGGGCATTGTTGATCTGTGGTTTCGTGTAGTCCTCCAGAATCCGGGCCTGTTGAATCGGATCCGACACGGCGCCCAGGACGGGCTCAAGGAAGTCTTCGTTGAAACCACTCAGTGTATCCGGGTTGCTCAGGCTGACGTCGATCAGATCCAGGATGGAGGTGACACTTCGTGAGTGTTGCAGTTCGAGCCGCAACTGCGCCGTGCCGCGGCCGCGAACGATCAGTTTCAATTCGTCGCGGCGAGCCGCGAGAAGACTGAACGAGATTCTGGTTCGGACGTCGTAGAAGCGCCCGAGCCGTTCGAAAAAACGGAACGGTCTGATGACGTATGGCAGATTGACCGTGGCTTCGACTTCGCCCTGCGTCGATCTGAATAGCCTGAAATCGCTGTTCGCTGCGATTGATGTCGTGCCGCGCAACTGGAACGCCTCGCCTTTGCCAAACAAATTGGCGTTCCGGTACGTGACTCCAAAACCCATCCCCAGATCAGAATCAGTATTGCCGAGCAGCCCGGTGCGCTGAAGAACGAAGGTCTCCAGACGAATCTGGTGCCTTTGCCGCGTACGCAACTCGATCAGGTGTGACAGGTCTGGCACCAGGGTTCCGACCGTGTCAGGAATAAGCACCTGCACATCGGTAAAAGCGAAGACGCCGGACTTCTCCAGACGACGTTTCGTGTCCGTGACCCGTGACTGGTCGTACCATTCACCCGGTTCAAACTGCAGCGAACGAAGCAGCAATCCGTTGCTGAGTTTGCGTTCCGAAAAGATGGTCGACGTGATTGAGTACGTCCTTCCGGTATCGCTGCCGTTCGTTACGTCGAACGTGTCGCGACGCACCGTGTCGACTGATTCCGGACCGTTGACAACAAAATCCACATCGGCAAATCGGAATCTCTTGCCCGGGCGGATGCGGAATCGAATGTCAAAGGAGTCGCGTCCAACGGGGAAGACGATCGCGCGAATCGAGTCTCGGGTGGCAAGTGCGTACCCTCGATTGAGAAGTGAATTCAGAATTCGTCGTCGTTCCGCAAGCAGCTTCGATTCCGAGTAGCGCTCGCCCCCTGCACGAAACGCCAGCCGTCCCTGCTGTGCCGGACTGCTGCGTTTCTGGATGAGAGATCTGCGAAGAATTCGTCGTGCATAGGCCTCATCCACATCATCGAGTCCGTCGAATTCTACATCGCGAATGTACGCAGGGTAGCCCGGGTCGATGTGAAACTCGATCGCCAGGTGTTCGCCTGACCGAGATGTGATTACGCGAGTAGTGATGTTTGCATGGCGATAACCTTCCTGCTGGTAGAACAGCCTCAGTCGATCGGCATCTGCGGCTACGACACTCGAATCAATGTAAGCGGGCGGCTCCCCGGCGGACATCAGAGCTCGACTCAGTCCTTTGCCCAACTTTCCCGATTCACCCAGTCGATACAGGCCTAGCCACCACCTGATTCCTGTCCACGGTCCCAGCAGTTCTCGATTCGCAACGGAGCGCACCCGCAGGCTGAGCGCCTCCCGCGAAAACACGAGATCGCCGATGAATCGGATGTCAGTGACAATGGCATCCGGCTGCGGGTCGTCCGGCTGACCATCCTGTGCTCTCGCCGGCATGACAACGAGCAGCAGAAACAAGAGGGCAGTCGATATGCGTCGTTGCGTACGGAGTTGCCCTGCGAGGGTGCGGAACTCGGCGGGGAACCGATAGAAATGGGAACCGGCAGACGGAAGAGTGCGGACTAAAGTCTGAGACTCACGCACTACTCGTCTTCGTAGTAGAAATCGTCGTCTGCTGTTGGGAAGTCCGGCCACACCTCCTCAATGCTTTCATAGGGTTCGCCGTCGTCCTCTATTGCAATGAGATTCTCGACGACTTCGGAAGGTGATCCTGTACGCTCCGCATAGTCGATCAACTCCTCTTTGGTCGCGGGCCATGGAGCATCTTCCAGATACGTAGCAAGTTCTAGTGTCCAATACATGTGCTGAAGTTCAGTCTGTGGCGATCAGTCTTCGTGTCACCCCAAACAAGAAACATTGACGAACGTCGGACAATAGGCTCTCGATTCAAGAAAAACAAGAGCGAAATGCCGATCCGGCGGGACACGCCCGTTTCTGTAGATCACCCAAAAAAGAAAGGGTTCCGACCTCAGGTGGGAACCCTTTCAAAAATCAGTCTGTCGGGATCAGTCCAGAGAAACCTCACCCTGCTGTGACTCGGCAAGTAGTTTTTCATACTCGGCCGGCGTCATGCTCGGAGCAAAGAAGAATACGGGGTTAAACGGTTTACCCTGATCGTCGCGCACCTCGTAGTGGAGATGCGGCGCTTTCGACAAACCCGTGTTGCCGCTCTTGCCTATCAGGTCACCTCTCTTGACGCGTCGACCACTGCGAATTCCCTCAGGAATCTCGGAGAGATGGGCATAGGTCGTAACGTAGCCGATACTCGGGTGACTCAGCCGGACGTACTTACCCAGTCCACCGCCCCGGCCTGTTTCCTTGACGACGCCGTCGCCCGGTGCAACGACATCCGAGCCTTTGGGGACGAGAATGTCTACGCCGCGATGCGGCCGCACAATCTTGAGAATGGGATGGCGCCTCATCCCGTATCCAGAAACAACCGGACCGTCCGCCGGGAGGATGGCCGGCATCTCTTCCAACTGCCGCTTGTGTTCTCCGGCGATTACGGTGAGCTCGCGATAACTGGCACCCTGGAGACCGATCTGACGCTCAAGCTGATCGATCGTTTGTGCGGACTCCCGAAGCAACGTCGCAGTTTCCCGACCGAAGCCCGTGTAGGCCCTGTAGGCGTCAGTACCACCGACACCCGCTTGCCGAATATCCTGAGAGATAGGTGTGGCCTGAAGCAGGGAGCGATACAGTTCCTGGTCCGACTCCGAGAGCTCTGCAAGTTCAACCTGCACGGCCTTCATTCGCTCTCCTATCGTCGTCAGATGATCCCTGAGAGCTTCGTTTTCAGACTCGAGTGCTAATTCCTGAGGAGTGCTGAAGAGGCGGTCCAGGCCGAGCGTAAAGAGGCTTGCGAGGAACAGGGCCAGCAGCGTAAACGCCGTGAATCTGACGACCCGATCACGAACACTGGGCTCGAGCTCGACGAAGACGCATGCTTCGGGATCGTAGTAGTAGCGTTTGCCTCTCTGCATGTTTCTTGTGGCCGTCAAGCGCGATAATGCAACCTGAATGTCATTGGAGGGGCGAGCGCCACTGGCGTACTTGAGGATCGGCTTTGGCTCCGGGTGCTCCATCGCGGGCATGTCCGGGGAATCGGCCAGCTTCCTCCACCTCATACGTCCGTGACTCGGCTGCCAGGTTGCGAAAACGAAGCGTAAATATAGCAGTCGGGGCCCGGCCAGTCAACGGGACAGTTGACCTGACAAGTCGCTGAGAATGGCGAATGGAAGCGGCCGGAGTCATAGATCATTTCACCCCGCCGCGCGGTCGCCGATCATCGCCGTTAGCCCGGCCGAGGGTGAGCATTGCTTTGGGCGGTCCCTACACACAAGACTATCGGTCAACGGGCGCCGATATTAAGGTATATCGGGTCGTGAGATGTCAGGACAGCCCGCGCTCAACCCGGGCAGCTGACCAATCTGCGCCTAGTTTCTGGTTCGGTCCGACCTTTCTACGGCCCGCGAGACGTGACCGGGATCGTTGGAGGGCTTCGGAAGAATTTCCTCCATTCTTTCTGATTCCATCATCTGGTCGCTGGATGATCCACCGGACCGGCGCTCATCGGTGGCGAGTACCGCCACGTCATTAGACCACCCCTGCGAGTTTTCGCGCGCACCGTCTCCGGCCGCCGGCTCATCCGCAGCGGGTTCAGGCACAGCCATGCCCGCATGCGACCGCGCATTTTCCAATTCTATCCTGGCCTCGCGCCGGCGACTTTCCAGAAGGTCGAAGAAATCCTCGTTCCCGACGCGGAGACGTACATCACCGGAAGAGCCCTCCTCCACCACCAGCCTCGCCGCCCGTGCGGATCCATTCAGAACGGCTGTGGACCGCAGCGTAAGCGTGTTTGAGACGGTCAGTTCGCCGTCGACGCTGCCTGCGATAATGGCCTCACGTGCATTCAAGGTGCCTGCCACGGACGCGCCGGCAGCAACCACGACTCTGCCACCGACCCGCACCTCCCCCTCGAGCGTTCCCCGAACCGTCAAGTCATGAGCTACCGAGAACGTGCCGCCCCGGATCTCCGTGTGACGACTCAGCACGGTCACGTCATCGTCGGGGGCTCTCTGCGAATCTGTTTGAGACATCGTCACACTAATGTTTCGTTTGCGCGATCAAAGCGCCGTTGCGGCATATTGCGCCTACCCAAGTAAACGAATCGAAACCTCGAATTCCACTCAACTGATTCCCCCCGAGCCTCCGTCTTCACGGACCACAAGCCCGTCGGGGAGGTCGTTTCGCTGTGGCTCCGGATTGATCAACCCACCGGTCAACGGCGTCTCGAAGGCCGTCAGGAATGGCGCTATCGCTGAAAACAGAAGCTCTTGCTGGAACTCAATAAAGTCGTTGTCAAAGCCCCCACCGGGAGCCCGATGGCCCTCAATATCGAGGTAGAGTGTCCGCGGCCAGCCCGGATACGCCGTTTGAGCTTCCAGAACAAGCCTGAAAAGGTCCCTGGCAGCCACTTCGAAAGTATCCTCAGGCTGCACGATGTGATAGATCGACGCCGAGTTGTCGAAGTTCATCGTGACTCCCGGACTGTCCGGTTTCCGGTACTCCGGTACGAAGTGCGGATCACTCATGGGTCTGAACATCTGGCTTCTGGAGACCGGCAATGCTACGGACGAGACCAGGCCTCGCCCCGAAGATATTACGAGACCAGTTCATCCTCTTCTTGCTCCTCTTCCTCGATCACTTCGGGCTCAGGGTCATCGTCGTCTACCCGGAGGTCTTCCAGCGAGAATTGCATCTCCTGCGTCTCGTCAACAATCTGACTTCGCTGAAGCTCTTGATTTAGCACCTGCCCCGTCGCGGAGTTCTCTGTGGCCAATTGCTCGGGGGTGCCGGAGAACATGATTTGCCCACCGGCCTCACCACCCGCGGGACCCAGATCCACGACATAATCTGCCACCTTCACCACGTCCATATTGTGTTCAATGACGAGCACAGTATTGCCCTTGTCGACAAGTGCCTGCAGCACGTGCAGCAGATTGCGGATGTCTTCGAAGTGGAGGCCGGTAGTCGGCTCATCGAGGATGTACAGCGTGCTACCCGTGCCGGGCCGCGACAACTCCTTCGACAGTTTTACTCGCTGAGCCTCACCGCCTGAAAGCGTCGTAGCCTGCTGGCCCAGACGGATGTATCCCAGTCCGACGGCATTCAGGGTTCGGAGTCTTCGTTCGATTCGAGGGACATTCTTGAAGATCTCCAGCGCCTCGGAAACGGTCATGTCCAGCACATCGGCGATACTGCATCCGCGGTGTCGCACCTCCAGGGTTTCCGCGTTGTAACGCTTGCCCTTGCACGTCTCACACTCGACGTAGACGTCGGGCAGGAAGTTCATTTCGAGCTTGATGATGCCGGCCCCGCGACACGTCTCACACCTGCCTCCTTTCACATTGAATGAGAACCGGCCCGGCTTGTACCCTCGTATCTGGGACTCCGGCTGCAGGGCAAACAGATCGCGAATGTTCGTGAAGAGCCCCGTGTATGTGGCGGGATTCGAGCGTGGCGTACGTCCAATCGGACTCTGATCGATGTCAATGACTTTGTCGATGTGCTCCGTTCCCTCGAGGGACTCATGAGGGAGGGCTATTTCCTGCGATCGGTGATAAAGCTTCGCCAGAACCGGGTAAAGTGTTTGATTGACAAGTGTGGATTTTCCCGACCCGGAGACACCGGTAACCGCTACGAAAGTCCCGAGGGGAATCGTCAGCGCATCACCTTTCAGGTTGTGTCCGCGAGCGCCCTTCAGAATAAGCCTGCGGCCGGAACCAGCTCGTCGCTCCGCCGGCACACCGATTGTCCGCCTTCCTTTGAGATACGCCGTGGTCAAACTGACGGCGCCATTCCTTCGCAGAGGAAGCCTTCCCGGCTTTGACGACCCCATTACGTGTCCGCCCAGCTCGCCCG
>JABDKH010000183.1 GCA_013002345.1 Rhodothermales bacterium | reverse complement strand
GGTGACGTGTTGATCGAATAGACGACGTCGACCCGGGTCAGAGCGCTGTGCGCGGCAGCAACTGTACGTATTCAAATGCTGTGATGAAACCGACGGAATCGAGAACCGACGATATTGACAGAGCTCTGGCCTCGATGAAGGCGCAGATCGGTTCGTCGAGAACCGACCGTCAACGGAAGACACGCGCGTGGTCAGCGGGTCGCGTCATTCGTGCGGTGCTCATCGCAGTGATATCGCTCGTCGCACCGTTTCTGCTGCTGGTGAAGGTCGCCGTCGCAATACACCTCGAGGCCGGGGTAGGTCCGTGGGTGGCGCTTCTGGCGGCCGCCCTGGCGACAACCATCTTGTTGACCGTGTTGACGATGGTGGTTTCCTACAGGGTCAGAAAGCGTTTCGCCGTGTCGTCGTTTACGTTTCGATCGAGCGGACTGCTCGTGGTCGCGTACTGCTTCTACTCGATACTGTTTATTTCAGGTGCAAACGTGAAGTCTGCCGAGGTTGCGGGCACCTATCGAGCGCTACACCCACTCCTTCGATTGAGTGTCGCCACGCTTGTTATAGCGGACAGCGACCTTGTGGTTACAGATGCTGCGCGTACCATCGATGACTATGCCCGAATGGGTCTGCCGGCGAATGAGAGATCGCTGCACTTCGAACAGAACTCGGGATACGTACATGCTGTGGATCTGCGAACCGTTGGCCGGTCAGACCTCAGGAATACGGCCGTGGTGTCCTTCTTTCGGCTGATGGGCTTTCATACCCTGCGGCACGTCGGTACCGCCGATCACCTTCACGTGTCGCTCCCCGTTCGGTAGCTAGGCCGCGGGGTCGGATCTGCCCAGCGTGTCGCGTTTGTTGGCCAGAAGAGGTACCACACGGCGGTACTCTGCCTCGATCATATGCACCTGATCCTGCAGGTTGATCTCCTTACGACCTCCCGACGTGGCAGACTGGAGGTCTCCGCAAAGCGTAGCGAGTCTCTTCAACCCGATCTGCCCGGATCCGCTCTTCATTTTGTGTGCCACGGACTTGAGTGCTCCGCGATCGCCCGCGGCGAGATGCCGTTTCATCTCTTTCACCATTGACGGCGTAATGTCCACGTAGCTATCGATGAGGTCGACCAGGAATTCCGGATCGTCCTCGTTGAGGAGTTCGAGGGCGTCGGTCGAGCCTGCGTCCGGGCTGGAATCCTCGATCGCTGCTTCATCCTGAGCGGGGTCAGGAGCTGGGCTCGGTTCTATGTCAGATGGTGAGTCAGGCACGACGTTCTCCTCGAGAGTCGCGCCAACGTCTGAATCAGTCACAGCAACGGACGGTGATTCGTCGCTCGGAGAATCAACTGTAGCCGCGGTTCTCGGTTTGGTCTTGTACAGCGCTTCTGCAACCTGGTCGAGTCGTACCGGTTTGGAGAGATAGTCATCCATTCCGGCTCGAAGGCACTCTTCGCGGTCGCTGGCCTGGGCGTCGGCAGTAACCGCGATGATGCGCGGCCGATTCTCAGGCGGATGTTGTTTGCATAATTGCCTGGTCGCCTCCAGTCCGTCCATCTCGGGCATCTGGACGTCCATGAGGATGGCATCGTAGTCGACGTGTCGTGAGGCAACGACCGCCTCCATTCCGTTTGCGACGACGTCCGCCTCGTAGCCCAGTCGTTCGAGGAGCCGTAGCGCAACCTTCTGATTGATCAGATTGTCTTCAGCAATCAGGATTCGCAGAGGCCACATAGGTGCCATGCGTTGATCGTGCGGTCGACCTGCGGAGGAGTCAACCTGTCCCGGAGCGGCCAGATTGAGCGCCCGCAGGATGGTATCGAGCAACACGTCGTACTTGACGGGTTTCTTGATTGCACCATTGATGAGGGCCCTGTTTCCAACGCGCTGGCCCACCATCGTCATGATCACAATCGGGACGGTGGCGGGGGAGTACTGTGCTCTGATTCGCTCGGCCAGGCCCATACCGCTCATTTCCGGCATTTCGAGATCGAGAAGGCATATGTCGAACTGCTCGCCGGATTCGAGGCGTGCCATGGCTTCGGTTCCGGAGCCGGCTGCCGCCGCATGCATCCCCCAGCGCTCTGTAATTGTGGAGATAACTCGTCGGCTGGTGGCGTTGTCATCGACAATGAGTACACGCTTGTCCGTGAGCTGGTCCTGAGGACCGTTAACCTCCCGGGCACTTCCCGATTGCGCGGCCGCTGCCGGAAGCGCGAAGTTGAACGTTGAACCCTTCCCAGGGGTGCTGTCTACCCAGATGGTTCCGCCCATCAGGTTGACGAGTTTCTTGCTGATCGCGAGTCCGAGTCCGGTCCCACCGTACTTGCGAGTAGTAGACGCATCGACCTGAGAGAAGGCCTTGAACAAACGGGCGTGCCGCTCGGCGTCGATGCCGATGCCCGTGTCCTGTACCGAGAAGTGCAACGCATACTCGACATCGGTGCGCGCCTCGGCGTTCAACGTAACGACGACCTCACCGTTCTTTGTAAACTTGACCGCATTCGAGATCAGATTGACGAGCACCTGCCGCACGCGCGTGATATCGCCCAGCACCTGCGCCGGCACACCCGCGCCGAGGCTGTAGGCAATCTCGAGCCCCTTCTCAGCCGCCGTTGCGGATAGCAACTCGAGCGATTCTTCGATACACTGGCGGGGCGAGAATGGCTGTCGCTCCAGCTCAATTCTACCCGCTTCGATCTTCGAGAAATCGAGAATGTCGTTTATGATTCCGAGCAGCGACTCACCGCTAACGCGGATGGTCTCGACATACTCCCTCTGCTCCTGCGTCAGCTCCAGGTCACGCAGCAGGCTGGTCATGCCGATAACCGCGTTCATTGGAGTCCTGATCTCGTGGCTCATGTTCGCCAGGAACTCACCTTTGGCGCGCGTAGCAGCCTCTGCTTCGTGCTTCGCTTTTTCGAGCGCCTTGACCGTCTGGGCGAGTTCCCGAGCCTGCTTTTTGACGGCGGCCTCGGCACGTTTTCGATCCGTTATGTCTTCGATCGTGCCTTCGTAGTACTTGACGGTTCCGTCGGTGTCTCTGACGGCGTTCGCGTTCTCACGTACGTAGAGGGCCGTGCCATCCTTGCACGTCCACGCGGTCTCGTATCCACGAACCTCCCCGGTACGCTGAAGGGCCCTTTCAAATCGTTCACGTGAGGAAGTGTCCAGCAAGCCGTGCCGCTTGACGTTCTTGGACAGAAGTTCTTCGGTGGAGGTGTACCCGAGCATGCTCACCATCGCCGCATTGGCGGCCAATAGCTTGCCATCCGGGCTGACCCGGTAGATGCCGGCCGGTACGTTGTCAAAGAGGGCCCGATACCGTCTCTCGCTTCGTCGCGCGGACTCCGCAATCTCGTCCGATTTCTTCAGAGCCTCTTCAGCCTGTTTGTAGGCCTTCTCCGACTCTTGCAGACTGACCTCCAGACTCGCGCTGCGTTCCTCATGCTCCAGATGCGAGATGTACCGCCGCACTTCGCGCACCCTGGCGAGGTGAATGATGCCGGCGAGGAGGGTAGCGCCCAGAAGCGCAAACCCGAAATGAAGCCACTCGGGTGATGCCGGCGAGCTGTAGACCACCGAAACCCAGCCGGCGGTTTCGGCCGCAATTACGAACACGAGCCATCTGCTTGAGAAGATGAGGAATCCGGTACCCATCACAAACAAGACCAGATTGGTCGTGAACTTGGGCTCTGGAAAGTAGTGTAGATGCAGGAGGCAGTTTACCAGCGCAAGCGATGCAATCAGTGCACTGAATACGTGCGCCCACCGCTCAAGGTCAAATCTCTGGAGAGCGAACGACAGCAGTACGAGGAGTGCGGACATTCCGGCTGCGGTGGGAAGGAGAACCCACAGGGCCGGGGGGTCGAGCAGAAACGCGTAGGACGTGGAGAGGACTGCCAGCAGTACGCCCAGACCGACAGCTGCCGGCCTCAGGTGTTGGTAGGTCGCTTCTCGCAGAGCTATTACGATAGAATCGTCAGACAACGGCTCGTAGTGGTTGCGCCAGGTTGCGGTTTTGAGGCCGCACGAAGACAAGTGTCGTTGAGTCGGACGGACTGTCCAATGGCGTTTGTATCGGCCTGTTTTTTGGCTTCCTAAAGCCGAAAAACGACTGTCAGTACGGTTTTTGGGTAATGACGTGGTGGGGGAAGATTGGCGTACCGGCAGTGTCCGTCGACTGGGTCGTCTTCAGGTGCCGCAAGGCTGGTTCTGGAACGAACCGCCGCAACACGTGTTGGAAATTTCGAACATGTCGGCGCCGCCTGTGGCGGGCGCCATGTCAGTCCCAAGCCGTATCTACGACAGACTTCCAGAAGAGGCGGATCTACATATTCCCGTGCAGGTGTCGCGTCGTACGTTCGCATCCGAGAAGGTGTGAGCGATGAACGGACACGTCCTTGTACTCAATCGGGACTACAGTGCGCTCTCGATTTGTAGCGTGAAACGGGCCGTTGTTATGCTCCATCTCCAGAAGGTGGAACTGGTGGAGGCACTGGGCAATCGAGCTATTCGGTCCGCTACCGTGCGTCATCCATGGCCGAGCATCGTGCGGCTCAGTCTATACATCAAAGTTCCGTATCGCCGCATCATGCTGACACGGAAGAACGTCATACGGCGCGATGGATTTCGGTGCCAATACTGCGGCTCCAGGGACAAACTCACGATCGATCACGTGATCCCGAAATCCCGTGGTGGACGCGATATCTGGGAGAATCTGGTCGCCGCGTGTGTACCGTGCAATAATCGCAAGGGCAACCACACTCCGGATGAAGCCAGGCTGGAGTTGAGGCGTCGACCGTTCCGACCGAGCCACGTCATGTTCATCCGGGACTACGTCGAGACCTTTGACGACGGCTGGAAGCCGTATCTCTTTCTTTCCTGAAGAGGCCACTCCGCATGCCAAGTAATTTTCAACGCATTCTTGCCCGGGTCGCGTGGCTGGTGCCAATCCTGCTTGTGGGCCTCTGCGTGAATCAGGCGAAAGTCGCCCGCGATCTTCGAATCACGCTTTCGGATGGTATCAGTGCCACAGCGCGTGTTGCAGAATACGAACGTGTCGATCGCGCCGACATCACATATGGATATGTGAGCCTGGAAGTGCCGCTGCCGGACGGCTCAGTACTCACCCGGGAGAAGATGTCACTACCCTACAGTCTGATGCAGGAGATCGAGGGGCGTGACCAGCTTAGCGTGCACGTACTGCGCGATGCCGGTCAGACCATCGTGATTGACATGGTCGTCGACACCCAGTGGAAAATCGCGGCTATTCAGTCAGCCGTAAGCTTCTTCGTTGCGCTGATGGCTCTCGCCGCAGTGGTCGGCTGGAACAAAAGCGTGAAGAGGGCCGGAAATGAACAGCTTATTCGGCCGGCGCCACTGGCCTCAGGCGGTGAATCCCTCTAGCGGGTTGCTGGCTCCGCCTAGTCCACCAAAGAGCAGTGACATCGCGAAAGCGATTCCGATGTAAACGATCAACCCGACGGCGATCGTAAGCGCCGTCTTGCCGTTACTCACATCGAGTCCTTGCCTGATTCCGATGAAGGCAGCGGCCAGTGACCAGATCAACCCAACAATGCTGCCCAGGCACGGTACGATGCCGAGAAGCTGAGGTGCGTAGGCAAACCCGATTACTCTGAGCATCTCGCCCATGTTGGCCTCTCCGCCGAACAGCTTGGTACCGATGAAATAGGTCAAGAAGGACCACACGACCCAACTAACAAACGTACTGATTACGCTGCTGAAGAAGCCGCCGGACACACCGGATCCTTCCATGAAGGATGCGGCGGCCAGACTTCCCAGTCCTCCAAGCACGGCCACCGCTAGCACGATCATGCCGGCCTGTCTGGTCGCCGATTCGTCGTGCTCGATGCTTTCGAACGTGGCAGGGTCGAGCTTGAATACTCCGATTATGCGGTCCAGCATGTCAGTCTCCGTGGTGCGAGGTAAATCGTGTTGGGTATGGAGTTTAGTTATGCATTCGGGCGCACATTCGCAAGTTGGGCGTAAACAGTGCGAGGCTGTATGAACGACGGACCCGCGATCAGCCGAAGGTCAGCGAGGTATTCGAACTCCGTACCGAATGCTGGATCTGTGCTGCGACAGATTGCACTTCGTCGACTACCCACCCGAGTTGACGGACTTCCGAACGAGACCGTCCCGGACCGGGCTCACTTCGTGTATGGCCAGACGTCGGACCGTGCATCGTTAGAGACCATCACCGTGGAGTTGCTGACCGGCAATCGCCACTGCCACGGCCCACTCGACGCAGCTGGTCCTGTTGCCCTAACCGCGAGGCTCACCGGGATACAGGTTGCCGACCCAGTCGGCGTACCCGTTAAACAGCTGGGTCGGCACCCGGCGGATGTTCTCCGAGTTCGCCATGAAGCGTTCGCTGGCCTGCGTCCATCGGGGGTGAGGGACATTCGGGTTTACGTTCGAGAGAAAGCTGTACTCTGCCGGCTGGAGCTCATTCCAAAACGTCTTCGGCTGCTTCCTCGTGAACTCGATGCGCACCACAGCTTTGGGTCCCTTGTAACCATATTTCCAGGGGAGTGCCAGCCGGAGCGGTGATCCATTCTGCTTGGTGAGTGGCTCACCGTACATTCCTGTGGCAACGAAGCCGAGATCATTGATCGCTTCGTCCATTCTGAGGCCCTCGTAGTATGGCCACGGGTACCACGGCTGGGATGGAATTCCTGGCATCTGCTTGTCAAGTTTCGCGCTGACGAATCGGACGTGTGTCGCCGATGAGAGCGGTTTGCAGCGATCTATCAACTTCTTCAACGGAAAACCCGTCCAGGGAATGGTCATGGACCACGCCTCGACGCATCGGAAGCGATACACGCGCTCCTCAAGTGGCATGGTTCTGATTAATTCGTCCACGTCCAGCGTGAGCGGTTTCTCAACAAGCCCCCTGACCTCGATGGTCCACGGGAAGGGTTTGTATTCGCCCGTTAGCGGCCACACACGTTTCGAGCTACCGTCGAACTCGTAGAAATTATTGTAGGACGAGGCCGTGATCCTCTCCGTGATCTGGCGCTCGGGCACCACGAAGCTTTCACTACGAGTTGCTGGATAACCGACCCGCGTGGCATTGGCAGGGATCGTGTCCAGCGGTCCGTCAGGACCGTTGATCTCGGCTCGGGAGGCTGCCCCGTCACCGCAGGAGAACGGATTCACCGCTACCAGTCCAATGGTGCCGGTACCCAGACGTCGCATGAAGGTGCGGCGCGACTCGTAAGTGGATTTGTCCGTCGAGTCCGACTCTTTCAAAGCCCATGCGGGACGAATGACGATGTTCGGCATGCCTGAACCACGATTAGATGCGTTTCCAAGTCTACCCATTTGACGCGTGCGTCGTTCCTCGATTCCCATACGCCGACATAGAACCTTAGAGAGACGTTGTCGTTAGCGACGCGCCAGGAGTTAATTGAAATGATGGCCACGGGGAACCGTTAGGGGTGCTTCGCCAGTGCGAAGCTGAGAGAATACCCTTATGACCTGAACCGGATCATGCCGGCGTAGGGAAATGGTAGCACAGAATTGTGGAGTCACGTGGAGTGACACGCGCTGGGACCACTTCGCTCGCCGATCGGCGTGTTTGCTGTGGCCCAGAATGCAACATCCGTGATTTCCCCTTTCTCCTTTCTTCGCATCACGCTGCTGGCTCTGCTCTTAGTCAGTATCCAGGGCCTTTCGCCATGCATCGCACAGACGATACACGGTACGGTTGTGGATGACGAGGGACGTGCCCTGGCCGGGGCCAATGTCCTGCTGCTAAACACGTCGATGCAGCAATACCGCTACGGTACAACCACCTCGGCTGACGGCACGTTTGTCATCGGCCCGGTCGAAGAGGGCCGCTATCATGTCACGACCAGCTATCTCGGTTTTGATCCGGATGACCGTGAGATGACCATCGCCGTCGGCGGTGTGTATCACGTCGACATCGAGCTTGCCGCGAGGACCGTAACACATCCCGGAGTAGTCGTCGCTGCGCACCGCGCTCGCCCTCAGCTTACACCGGTAACATTCAGCAACCTGACCGCCGATGAGTTGCGCGGCAGGCCAGATATGAAGGATCTGCCAGCCACCCTTTCGTCGCGCCCGTCCACAACGTACTACTCGGAGAACGGGAACGGCATAGGTTACTCGACGCTTCGCATTCGGGGGTTTGATCAGAGACGAATCGCGGTTTCGATCAATGGGATTCCGCAGAACGACCCGGAAGACTTCAACGTGTTCTGGATCAATTTCTTCGACGTCGACGGGTCCGTCGAAGACATTCAGGTGCAGCGGGGAGCGGGAGCTTCAGCCTACGGATCGGTTGGAATCGGCGGGGCCATCAATATCGTAGCGTTGCCGTATAGACCGAACCCGTATGCCGAGGTAACTCTCGGCTATGGTTCCTACGATACGAAGCGCTTGTCGGTGGAAGTGAACAGCGGGCTGCTGCGTGACAAGTACGTCGCGTTTGCACGTTTCAGTCGTCTCGAATCGGATGGCTATCGCGACTGGTCATGGACGGAATTCAATCGTTTCTTCGTTGGTCTTACGCGATATGGGTCGAGATCTACTCTGACGCTCCAGGCATACGGCGGGCCACAGCGCGACGGACTGGCATTTTCCGGGATTCCGCGTGCAGCCAACAAGGACGTGCTTACCGGGCTCAACGGGATCCTCGTGGATCGGCGGTACAACTCGAGTCTGTTCACGCGAGATACGGAGGATTTCCACCAGCCACATGTTGAACTGCATCATGAGTGGCAGGCGACCGGCAACCTCCACGTCAGTCAGTCGCTTTTCTGGGTAAGAGGAAATGGATACTTCGATTTTGGTGCCAACTTCCGTTCCGCCGATTATCTACGATTGCCCGCTGGCTTCGTCGCGGATGATCAACGAACGTTGCCGCTGTTTATCTCAAGCCCCTCTGTAGATCTGCTGTTCAGAGCCAGTCTCGATCAGTGGCAGGTCGGTTGGATACCGCGCCTGACGTTGGACAACAAGTATGGAAAGACCACCATAGGTGGTGAGGTGCGACTGCATCGGTCGGAGCGGTGGGGGCGGATACAGGAGGCGAACGGTATTCCGTCGGACCTTGTGGGCTCGGACGCCGATCGACGGGTGTATCAGTTCAAGGGCGAAAAAGTCATCACGTCGTTCTCGGCTGGACACGAAGCACGCCCTTCGCCCCGACTCGCCGTTCATGCTGAGGCACTTGTTACGCGCGTCCAATATCGTGTCTACGATGAGGTGTTCTTCGCGACTCGATTAACGAAGCCATATGTAATGGTTAATCCACGAATCGGCGTGACCGTAAATCCCGAGCGAGCGTGGAGTGCGTACGGAAGCATCGCCTATTCAAGTCGCGAGCCCAGGCTCAAGTCGCTGTATGACGGGGAAGAGGCGGGAGCAGGCTTCCTGCCCCGATTCGAGACGGATGCCAACGGAAGAATTGACGTCGACCGACCCTTCGTCGACTCGGAGCACCTGCTGGATTTCGAAGTGGGCGTAGGTCGAAACGACGCGCGTTCGAGTATCACCATCAACGGCTTCTGGATGGAGTTCATGGATGAGATCGTACCCAGTGGTGGCCTCGATCAGTTCGGCGTCCCGCGAACAGGTAACGCAGATCGAACACGGCATGTGGGCGTCGAATCCGAATGGCGGGTCGGTCTCACCAGGAATCTCAACATGTACGGCAACTTCACGGTTGGTCGTGCTCGCTACAAACGATTTGTCGAGTTCGCGACGCTTCCCGACTTCTCGACCGTTCAGCTGGACAGAAGAGACAATCCGATTCCGGGTTTCCCATCGACGAATGGCAATCTTGAGTTGACATATCGGCGTTCAGGGTTTCGCATCGGAGCCTTCGCGCGCTACGTAGGCAGGCAGTACATCGACAATTCAGGTGGACGGGACGCCACGGGCCTGGAGGATGAATCGCTGACCGTGGACCCGTACTTCGTGATGGACGCTTCCGTCAGTCAGACCTTCAACCCGGCATCACCGCTTGGCGGGCTCTCCATCGGTGTAGACGTCAACAACGTACTGAATAGCGAACTGCTGCTCTTCGGAAACGTTGGGCCATTGGGACCTCAGTTCTTTCCGTCCGCTACGCGACATGTGTTTTTCAGAGCGAGTTACGTTCTTCGCTGAGGAGCGGGGCCTTCCCGGCCGATTCCGCGTACCTATAATGTCGCGCCAGCCGTGCCGGACTGACTCCGACGTGATATCCGATCCAGAGAACGACGTTCTTGACCTGTTGGCGGAAAGCGCCGTGCTCAATAAATCGTCGACTCGACGTGGACAGTCGCTCACTGAGTCGGACAAAGCGCCCCATGCGATGCAGGCGTCTTACGATCTCCAGATCCTCGAATATCGGGATGTCATCGAAACCTCCTGTCATTTCGAAGACGCTTCGGACCACAAAAAGACCGCGGTCACCAAAGCAAAGTGACTTGAATGGAAGGACCGTGAGGCGTCCGTAGATTCCAAGCAGCAGAGAACTTGGCTCGAACCTGAGTCCGAAACATCCGGCACAGAACCCTTCGGTCACTGCCCTGATGATGGCTGGAAGCGAGCCCAGCGCCAGCCGCGTGTCTGCATGGAGGAAGAGGATGACTTCGCTGCTCGCCTCGCGCGCTCCGTGATTCATCTGTCGAGCTCGTCCACGCGGCGCCGATATGACACGCGTCAACTCCGCGGCCGTCTCGACGGTTCGGTCTGTGGAACCGCCGTCGACTACGATCACCTCGCTGGCGCCATCTTCCTGAGCCGAGCGAATGGCTTCCGCGACGTGCTCTTCCTCGTTGAGGGTGGGGATTACGACAGAAATGTTCATGGCCGTAAGCGGATATCGCCACCAGAACATCTGCTTCATGCAGAACACGGAACCACCCGCCTTCAGGAATTCGTCCGTACGCACCTCGATCGGATTCAGGCCGTGGTTCCGCAGCAGATCGACCGTCACTTCGCAGCCGGCCTGGATGATGACGTTTTGCCCATCCGGAGAATGGGCATTGCACGCGAAGAGGTGCCGGGACTCATCTTCAGG